>NZ_BAAHFQ010000108.1:0-9989 GCF_054681715.1 Deferrisoma sp. | reverse complement strand
CGGATGAAGTACTTGCGCATCTTCCCCGACACGTGGGCCAGCACCTTGTGCCCGTTGTCGAGTTCCACCCGGAACATCGCGTTGGGCAGGGGTTCCACCACGGTCCCCTCGACCTCGATCGCCTCTTCCTTCGCCATGTGCGCTCCGCCTCGTTAGCTTAGCCGCGTCAACACCTGGGGGCCCTTTTCCGTGATCGCCACGGTGTGCTCCGTGTGGGCGGCCAGGCTCCCGTCTTTGGTCCGGGCAGTCCACCCGTCCGGGTCCAGGACCACCCCCACGTCGCCGTCGTTGATCATCGGCTCGATGGCCAGCACCATCCCCGGCCGAAGCCGCACGCCCGTGCCCCGGGTCCCGAAGTTGGGCACCTGGGGTTCCTCGTGGAGGGAGCGGCCGATCCCGTGGCCCACGAACTCCCGGACCACCGTGAAACCGGCCCCCTCCACGACCTCCTGCACGGCCGCGGAGATGTCTCCCACCCGCCGGCCGGGCCGTGCCTCCCGGATCCCGGCCTCCAGGGCCTCTTCGGCCACCCGGATCAGCCTCCGGGCCCGGTCGGAGCACTCCCCCACGCACACGCTGAACGCGGCGTCGCCGTAGAACCCGTCGGCCACCACGCCGAAGTCCACGCTGAGAAGGTCCCCCTCACGCAGCACCCGCTTCGGGCTCGGGATGCCGTGCACCACCTCGTCGTTGATCGAGGTGCACAAAACGCACGGGAAGGGCTCCCCCCGGTGGTTCGGCACCCCCTGGAACGCCCCCCGCACGCCGCGCCGCTTGAGTTCCTCGCGCGCCAGGACCTCTAGGTCCCAGGTGGTCGCCCCGGGCCGGGCCGCCTCCTTCACCTTGGAGAGGATCTCGGCCACGATCCGGTTCGCCCGGGTCATGGCCCGGATCTCGGCCCGGGACTTGAGAACGATCAACCCTCCAAGACCTCCAGGATCCTCTGGTAGATCTCGTCCACCGACCCCTGTCCGGGAACCCGCCGCAGAAGCCCGGCCTTCTCGTAGTACTCGACGAGCGGGGCCGTCTGGTCGTGATAGACCTTGAGCCGGGACCGGATCGTCTCCTCCCGGTCGTCATCGCGCTGGTAGAGCTCGCCCCCGCACTTGTCGCACACCCCGTCCTTGGCCGGAGGCGTGAACTTCACGTGGTACATGGCCCCGCAACCGCGGCAGGTCCGGCGGCCGGTCAGGCGCTCCACGAGCTCCTCGTCGGGCACCTCGATGCTCACCACGTGGTCGATGGCCTGGCCCAGCTTTCCGAGCACCTCGCCCAGCGCGTCGGCCTGGGGCACCGTGCGCGGGAACCCGTCGAGGATGAACCCCTTGGCGCAGTCGGGCTCCTGGAGCCGCTCCTCGATGATCCCGATCACGACCTCGTCGGGCACGAGCTTCCCCGCGTCCATGTACTCCTTGGCCTTCCTACCGAGCTCCGTGCCGTCCCGGACGGCGGCCCGCAGGATGTCCCCGGTGGAGATCTGGGGGATGCCGTACCGCTCGATCAGCCGTTTCGCCTGCGTTCCCTTGCCCGCCCCCGGGGGGCCCAAAAGAATCAGCCGCATCGCGTCTCCCTCCTCTCCCGAATCACGAAACGATCCCGCCCCCGGGCGCCACCTACCGGCGGCCCCGGATCCGGCGGCCTCCCATAAGCCCTTCGTACTGGCGCGCAATGAGATGCGTCTCGATCTGGGCCACGGTGTCGAGCGCCACCCCGACCACGATCAGGAGCCCGGTGCCCCCGAAGTAAAACGGCACCCCGAACCGGCTGATCAGGATCGTGGGGAGCACGCAGATGGCGCTCACGTACAGGGCCCCCCAGAACGTAAGCCGCGACAGCACCTTGTCGATGTACTCGGCCGTGCGCTGGCCCGGCCGGATGCCCGGGATGTACCCGCCGTACTTCTTCAGGTTGTCGGCCACATCCACCGGGTTGAAGGTCACGGCCGTGTAGAAGTACGCGAAAAAGAAGATCAAGACCACGTACAGGGCGTCGTGGAGCCAGTTGCCCGGCGAGAGCCACGTCGTCACCGTCTGCACCCAGGGGTGATCGATGAACTGCCCCACCGTGGTCGGGAACATCAGGAGCGACGAGGCGAAGATCGGCGGGATCACCCCGGCCGTGTTCACCTTCAGCGGCAGGTGGCTCGCCTGGCCACCGTACACGCGCCGCCCCACCACCCGTTTGGCGTACTGGATCGGGATCCGGCGCTGGGCTCGCTCGACCCACACGATGAAGAACACCACCGCCACCATGAGGGCCACCAGGAACAGCACCACGAACAGGTTGAGCTGCCCGGCCTTCATCAGCTTGAAGGTGTTCACGGCCGCGCCCGGCAGCCCCGCCACGATGCCGGCGAAGATGATCAGGCTGATCCCGTTGCCGATGCCCCGCTCGGTGATCTGCTCGCCGAGCCACATGATGAACGCGGTGCCCGCCGTGAGGGTCACCACGGTCATGAGCCTAAAGCCCCAGCCCGGCCACAGGACCACGCTGGCCCCGCTCGGGCCCGCCATGCCCTCGAGCCCTACGGCCATGCCGAACCCCTGGATCAGGGTCAGCAGCACCGTGCCGTACCGGGTGTACTGGGTGATCTTGCGCCGGCCCTGCTCCCCCTCCTTGGAGAGCTTCTCCAGGGTGGGGCTCACCACCGTGAGGAGCTGCAGGATGATCGAGGCGCTGATGTAGGGCATGATCCCGAGCGCAAACACGCTCATCCGGCTCAGGGCCCCACCCGCGAACATGTCGATCAAGCCGAAGATGCTTCCCTGGCCCTGCGCAAAGAACTCGGCGAGCGCCGTGGCGTCGATCCCGGGCACCGGCACGTGGGCCCCGATCCGGTACACGCCCAGCAAAAGGAACGTAGCCAGCAGCCGGCGCTTCAGTTCCGGGACCTTGGCGAGGCCCTGCCAGTCTCCGGCCAAGTTACACCTCCTTCACCTGGCCGCCGGCCGCCTCGATCTTCTCCCGGGCCCCTTTGCTCACCCGATGGGCGACCACCACGAGCCGGCGCTCGAGCTCCCCCTTGCCCAGGATCTTGACCCCGTGCTTGAGCTTCTTGATGAGCCCCTGTTCCAGCAGGAGCGCCGGGGTCACCTCGGTGCCGTCCTCAAACCGGTTGAGGTCGCGGACGTTGACGTAGGCGTACTCCTTGCGGAAGGGGTTCCGGAACCCCACCTTGGGCAGCCGCCGCTGGAGGGGCATCTGGCCGCCCTCGAAGCCCCGCTTCACGGTGTTGCGGGCCTTCTGCCCCTTCTGACCCCGGCCCGCGGTCTTCCCCAGGCCCGACCCCTCACCGCGGCCCACCCGCTTGCGCTTCGTCACCGCCCCGGCGGGGCGCCGAATGTCGTGCAGTCGCATGGCGCTCTATCCTTCTCGATGTGCTACGGGATTACGCCCGGATCTCGTCGAGGGTTTTGCCCCGGCGGTCCGCGATCTCCCGAGGATCCCGAAGGCGCAGGAGCCCCTCCATGGTGGCCCGCACCACGTTGTGGGGGTTGTTGGTGCCGATGCACTTCGTGAGCACGTCGCGCACCCCCACCGACTCCAGCACGGCCCGCACGGCTCCGCCCGCGATCACCCCGGTGCCCGGCGCCGCCGGCTTCATCACCACCTTGGCCGCCCCGAACTCGCCCGTGACCTCGTGGGGCAGCGTGCCGTCGATGATGGGAATCTCCTGGAGTTCCCGCTTGGCCCGCTCCACGGCCTTGCGGATCGCCTCGGGAACCTCCTTGGCTTTCCCCAGGCCGATCCCCACCTTGCCGTTCTGGTTACCCACCACCACGAGGGCGCTGAACGAGAACCGCCGGCCGCCCTTCACCACCTTGGCCACCCGGTTCAGATACACCAGGCGGTCGGTGAACTCCTGGTCCCTGGCCTCTTGGCCCCTGCCGATTCTGCTCAAGGATCTTCCCTCCTCGCTGGGCCGCACGCGCTAGAACTGGAGGCCGGCTTCCCGCGCCGCCTCGGCCAACGCCTTGGCCTTGCCGTGGTATAGGTATCCGTTCCGGTCGAACACCACCCGGGTGATGTCGCGCGCGAGCGCCTTGCGCCCGATCGCCAACCCCACGGCCCGGGCGGCCTCCAGGTTCCCGGTGGATTTGAGGTCGCCCCTGAGATCCCGCGCCACGGTCGACGCCGCCACCAGGGTGCGGCCCGTGGAGTCGTCGATGATCTGGGCGTAGATGTGCTTGAGGCTCTTGTACACGGTGAGCCGGGGTCGGCCCGGGGTGCCCCGGATCTTCTTGCGGACCCTCTTCTTCCGGGCCAGGCGGGCCCGGCGCTTCGCTTCCAGTCGGTTCATGGCGGTCGGCTCCTCAAAGCGCGCGCCCGGGGGTTACCGTGCCCCGGACTTCCCTTCCTTGCGAACGATGTGTTCCCCGACGTAGCGGATGCCCGTGCCCTTGTAGGGCTCGGGCGGCTTGACCCGCCGGATCTCGGCGGCCACCTGGCCCACCCGCTGGCGGTCGATCCCGGCAACCGAGATCACCCGCTGGTCCTTGACCTCGATCTTCACGTCCTGGGGCACCGGGTACTCCACGGGGTGGGAAAACCCCAGGTTCATCACCAGCGTGTTGCCCTGGAGGTTCGCCCGGTACCCCACGCCCTCGATCTGGAGATCCTTCTGGAACCCCTGGGTCACGCCGGTCACCAGGTTCTGCACCACGCTGCGGGTCGTGCCGTGGAGCGACCGCATCCGCCGGTCATCGCTGGGGCGGGTGACCCGGATCTCCCCGTCGTCGATCTCGAGCCCGATCCCCTCGGGGATGCGGGCGCTCAGGGTGCCCTTGGGCCCCTTCACCGTGAGCTCGGGCGCCTGAAAGCGGATCTCCACGCCCTTGGGCACCACCACGGGCTTCTTTCCGATTCTGGACATCGGTTTCTCTCCGCCTTACCAGACTTCGCAGATGACCTCACCCCCGACCCCGAGGGCCCGGGCCTTGCGGTCCGTGAGGATGCCCTTCGAGGTGGAGACGATGACCGTGCCGTACCCGCTGCGGGCCTTCGGGAGTTCGTCCTTGCCCACGTAAACCCGCCGGCCCGGCTTGCTCAGGCGCCGCAGCGCCTCGATCACCGGCTTGCCCTCGTTGTCGTACTTGAGCCGGGCCACGAGCACGCCCTGCTTGCCGTCGTCCTCGTAGTCCACGCCGGCCAGATACCCCTCTTCCACCAGGATCTCGAGGATCGCCCGCTTGACCTTGGAGGCGGGGATGATCACCGTCTTCTGCCCGGCCATCAGGCCGTTGCGGATCCGGGTGAGCATGTCCGCGATGGGATCGGTCATCGACATACCCGTCGTCTCCTTCGAATCGAGCCTACCAGCTGGCCTTGGTCACGCCCGGCAGAAGCCCCTCGTGGGCGAACTTCCGCAGGCACACCCGGCAGAGTTGAAACTTCCGGTAATACCCCCGGGGCCGTCCGCAGACCCGGCACCGGTTCCGGTAGCGCACCCGGAACTTGGGCATCTTCTTTTGCTTTTCCATCTTCGCTGTCGTAGCCACGGTACCCTCTCCTCAACCGGATCAGTTGCGGAACGGCATGCCGAGCTCCCGAAGAAGCTCCTTGGCCTCCTCGTCGGTCTCGGCGGTGGTGGCGACGGAGACGTTCATCCCCTTCACCTTCTCGACCTTCTCCAGGTCCACCTCGGGAAAGATCACGTGCTCGGCAATGCCCAGCGTGTAGTTTCCCCGGCCGTCGAAGCCCTTGCCCGAAACCCCCTTGAAGTCGCGCACCCGGGGGAGGGCCACGTTGATCAGGCGGTCCAGGAACTCGTACATCCGGTCGCCCCGCAGGGTCACCCGGCACCCCACCGGCATCCCCTCGCGCAGGTGGAAGTTGGCGATGGAGCGCTTGGCCCGGGTGACCACCGGCCGCTGCCCCGTGATCGCCGCCAGGTCTTCCACCAGCTGATCCAGGAGTTTCGGATTGTCCTTGGCCTCGCCGGCACCGATGTTCACCACCACCTTCTCGATCTTGGGCACCTGCATCACGTTGCGGTACCCGAACTTCTTCATCAGGTGGGGCACAACCTCCTGCCGGTAACGCTCTTTCAGTCTCGCCATGGCTACCCTTTGCCCACGCTCGGTCTCAGACGCCGCTACTTGTCGAACACTTCGCCGCACCGCTTGCAGGCGCGGACCTTGCGGCCGTCTTCCAACATCCGGAAACCCACCCGCACCGGGCGGTCGCACTTCTCGCACACCAACGCCAGGTTCGAAAGGTGGATCGGCGCCTCCTTCTCGAGGATGCCCCCCTGGCTCGTGGCGCTGGGCTTCATGTGCCGCTTCACCACGTTCACCCGCTCCACCAGGGCCCGGTCCCGCTCCCGGAGCACCCGCAGCACCTTACCGCGTTTGCCCCGGTCGTTCCCGGCGATCACTTCCACCATATCGTCGCGCTTGATCTTGGCTCCCATGCCGAGGCTCCTTACCGCTCGGGACCGCTCACAGCACTTCCGGCGCGAGCGACACGATCTTCATGAAGTTTTTCGCCCGCAGCTCCCGGGCCACCGGGCCGAACACCCGGGTGCCGATGGGCTCGCCGTCCTTGTTGATCAGCACGGCCGCGTTGTCGTCGAAGCGGATGTAGCTGCCGTCCGCCCGCCGCACGGGCTTGCGGGTCCGCACCACGACGGCCCGCATCACCGACCCCTTGCCCACCTTGCTGTTCGGGATGGCCTCGCGCACCGACACCGTGATGATGTCGCCCACGGAGGCGTACTTGCGCTTCGACCCGCCGGCGATCCGGATGCAGTAGACCTTCTTGGCACCCGAGTTGTCGGCGACGTTCAGAACCGTTTCCTGCTGAACCATTGCCCGCTCTCCTTACCGCCACCGGCCCGGTCGGCTCAGACGGCCCGTTCCAGGATCTGCTTCACCCGAAACCGCTTGCGCCGGCTCAACGGGCGGGTCTCCTCGATGAGCACCTTATCGCCCACCCGGCACTCCTCGGCCTCGTCGTGGGCCAGGTACTTCTTGGACCGAAGGACGAACTTTCCGTAATCGGGGTGGGGGCGCCGGCCCTCGACCCGCACCGTGACCGTCTTTTGCATCCGGTCGCTCACCACGACCCCGACGAACCGCTTCCGGTGTCCCCGCGTCTTCTCTGCCATGTCGGGCCCTCTCATCCGCTCGCCAAGGCGCCCCGCCGCTCGCGGAGCACCGTCAGGATCCGGGCGATCTCTCGCTTCACCTGCCGGATCCTCGCCGTGTTCTCCAGTTGCCGCAGCGCGTGCTGGAACCGCAGGTTGAAAAGCTCCTGCCGGAGTTCCTGCTCCCGGGCCTCGAGCTCGGCGTCCGTCAGTTCCCGAAGCTCCTTAGCGTTCATAGACGTCCTCCCTCGAGATGATCCGGGTCCGCACCGGCAGCTTGTACTGGGCGAGCCGCAGGGCCTCCCGGGCCAACTCCTCGCTCACCCCCCGCACCTCGTACAGGATCCGGCCCGGCTTGACCACCGCCACCCACCCTTCGGGGGAGCCCTTCCCCTTCCCCATCCGGGTTTCGAGGGGCTTTTTGGTGATGGGCTTGTCCGGGAAGATCCGGATCCAGACGCGCCCGCCCCTCTTGATGTGGCGGGTGATCGCGATACGCGCGGCCTCGATCTGCCGGTTGCTGACCCACCCGTTCGTCACCGCCTGAAGGGCGAAGTCGCCGAAGTTGATCTGACTCCCCCGGTAGGCCAGGCCCTTGCGGCGGCCCCGGTGCTGCTTTCTCCACTTGGTCGACTTGGGCATCAACATGGTCAGCTACCCCTTGCCAACTTCGGCCCCTCGGCGTCGGTGAGGATCTCCCCCTTGAAGATGATCACCTTCACGCCGATCACGCCGTAGGTGGTGCGGCTCTCCGCAAATCCGTAGTCGATGTCCGCCCGCAGGGTGTGGAGCGGCACCCGCCCCTCCCGGTACCACTCGGTGCGCGCGATCTCCGCGCCACCGAGCCGCCCGGCGCAGGCCACCCGGATGCCCTCGGCCCCCAGCTTCATCGCGGCGTTCACCGCCCGCTTCATGGCCCGCCGGAAGCTCACCCGGCGGCGAAGCTGGTCGGCGATGTTCTCCGCCACGAGCTGGGCGTCGAGCTCGGGCCGCTTGATCTCGCGGACGTTGATGAACACCTCCCGGCCGGTCTTCTGGGCCAGGAGCTTGCGGAGCCGCTCGATCTCGGCCCCCTTCTTGCCGATCACGATGCCGGGCCGCGCCGTGTGGATCTCCACGAGGATCTTGTTGGCCACGCGCTCGATCTCGATCCGCGAAACCCCGGCCTCCTGGAGCTCCCGCTTCAGGAGCCCCCGGATCTCGAAGTCCTCGTGGAGCGTGGCGGCGTAGTCCTTCTCGCGGAACCACCGGCTCAACCAGGGCTTATTGATGCCGACCCGAAATCCATAGGGATGGACTTTCTGACCCACCGAAACCCTCCTCTACCGTTCCTCGAGAACCACCGCCACGTGGCTGGTGCGCTTCATGATCGGGGTGGCCCGCCCCCGGGCCCGGGGCCGCCAGCGCTTGAGCGTCGGGCCCTCGTCCACCCGGATCTCCCGGACCCACAGCTGGTCGATGTCGAGGCCATGGTTGTTCTCCGCGTTGGCCACGGCCGACTCGATCACCTTGCGCACCGGGAGGCTCGCCCGCCGGGGCGTGAACCGCAGGATCCGGATCGCCTCCTCCACCCGCCGCCCCCGCACCAGGTCGGCCACCAGCCGGACCTTGCGGGGGGACATCCGCAGATACCGCAACGTCGCCTTCGCTTCCATTCGAGGATCCTCCCGCCGGATCAGCGGCGCTTGCCCTTGCCTTCGCCCTTGATGTGCGACCGGAAGGTGCGCGTCGGCGCGAACTCGCCAAGCTTGTGTCCGACCATGTTCTCGGTCACGTACACCGGGACGAAGGTCTTGCCGTTGTGAACGGCGAACGTGAGCCCGATGAAGTCCGGGGTGATCGTCGAGCGCCGCGACCAGGTCTTGATCACGCGGCGATCCCCGGTCTGCTTCGCGGTCAGCACCTTCTTGAGCAAATGCTCGTCAACAAACGGGCCTTTTTTCAGGGAACGAGCCATCGATCAAGCTCCTACTTCCGCCGCCGGATGATAAACGGGTCACTCGTCCGATTCTTCCGCGTCTTCTTGCCCTTGGTGGGCACGCCCCAGGGGGTCACCGGGTGGCGGCCGCCCGAGGTCCGGCCCTCGCCGCCGCCGTGGGGGTGATCCACCGGGTTCATGGCCACGCCCCGCACGGTGGGGCGGATGCCGAGCCAACGGGACCGGCCGGCCTTCCCCAACGAGATGTTCTCGTGGTCCTCGTTGCCGACCTGGCCCACCGTGGCGTAGCACTCAATCCGGACCCTCCGAACCTCGCCGGAGGGGAGGCGCAGGGTCGCGTAGTCCCCCTCCTTCGCCAAAAGCTGGGCGTAGGTGCCGGCGGCCCGCACGATCTGGCCGCCCTTGCCGGGCTTGAGTTCCACGTTGTGCACGAGCGAGCCCAGCGGCATCTCGGCCAGCGGCAGGGCGTTGCCCGGCCGGATCTCGGAGCCCGGACCGGCCTGGATCGTGTCGCCGACCTTGAGATCCTTGGGGGCCAGGATGTAGCGTTTCTCACCGTCGGCGTAGGTCAGCAGGGCGATCCGGGCGCTCCGGTTCGGGTCGTACTCGATCGAGGTCACGCGTGCCGGAATGCCCCGCTTGTCCCGCTTGAAATCGACGACCCGGTACCGCCGCTTGTGCCCCCCGCCGATGTGCCGGCAGGTGATCCGCCCCAGGTTGTTCCGCCCCCCGGACTTCTTCAGGGGCCGCACCAGAGATTTCTCGGGCTCGGTCCGGGTGATCTCGTCGAAGGCCGAGACCGTCATGAACCGCCGCCCCGGGGAGGTGGGCCGAAACCGTTTGATTGCCATGGTCTATCCCCTCTTGCCAACAGCGCCCGCGGGCCTTTGGGCCCGGTTACACGCCCTCGAACAGCTCGATGTGTTCGCCCTCGTGGAGCGTCACGTAGGCCTTCTTCCAGTT
>NZ_BAAHFQ010000107.1:0-9999 GCF_054681715.1 Deferrisoma sp. | reverse complement strand
TTTAGTCAACGAGCACTCCACAATCCATGTATCTAGGCATTTTGGCCCAAAACCCAGCCTTCACAACCGCACAAGGCCCTATTCATGCGAAATCTGCTCGTCAGAACCACCCCGATGTCCCCAGCAACTGTCAAAGTCGGGCCGAAAGGCTCGCAATGAAAAAGCCCTGGGGCCCGTCGAGAAAGCCCCTCTTGAGCACGTACTTTTTCAGGAACTCCAGCGGCGGGCGAAGGACGAGAGCGGTCCACGAGAACCGCCGGCCCCGGGCGTGGTGTTCCTCGGCCAGGATCGAGCTGAACCGGTTGATCGTCTGGACGTGATCGGCCATGTCGTCGTAGGTGTAATGGACGATCTCGCCCCGCAGACGCCCGACCGGCCCGTCCACCACCACATCGTAGTGGGGATCCACCCCCTCCCAGCGCCCCTTTTCCCGGCGAAACAGCCGGATGCGCGGCTCCGGGTACCATCCAGAGTGATCGATCCAGCGTCCCAGGTAGTGAACGTGTCGGGTGATCCGGTACCCATCGTGAGCAGGTGAAGCGGACAGGAGGCTCACGATCTCGCCGGCCAGTTCGGGGCGCACGCGTTCGTCCGCATCGATGGACAGGACCCACTCTCCTGCCGCTTGATCCTTCGCGAAATTTTGCTGGGCCACGTAACCCGGCCAATCGGTTTCGATCACCCGGTCGGCGATCTCCCGGGCGATCTCCACCGTGCCGTCGGTGCTCCCGGAGTCCACAACAACGACCTCGTCGCAGAACCGGACGCTCTCGAGGCAACCGCGGATCTTGTCCGCCTCGTTCTTGCAGATCACGGTGGCCGAAAGGCGCGGAGGGGCGGAAGAACGGGACATGGGCGGGGCCGGCGGAGAAAGCGGGGGAGGACTCAGCGCTCAGTCCTCGAGCGGGGTTGCCTCGTCGATGAGCATGATCGGGATGTCGTCCTCCACCCGGTAACGCAGCTTGCAGGCATGGCAAAGGAGCGCGTTCTCAGGTTCCCGGTATTCCAGGTCCCCTTTGCACTGGGGGCAAACGAGGATGTCCAGCAGATCCTGGGGCAGCGCCATGGTTTCCTCCTCGCGCGTTTCGGGTGAGGTGAGTATACGCGGGTTTCACGCCCGAAGCAACAGGTAAAGGGTGACCCCGTACAGCCCCAACCACGCCCGCCACTCCCGGTGCACCGACCACATGCGCCGGGCGTCATACCGGGCCCGGTCCTGGGCTCCGGGCAATCGCCGGGGGACAAACCTTGGCACCCGCTCGCAGTACCGGAGAAAGGCGTCGCCATAGCGGGCGAGGAGTCGCTTCTCCTCTTTACGGATCAACGCCCCGTACACCGGCACGAAAAACGCCACAAGCAGCACCGGAAACCACCAGCGCCCCCCCATCACCGCCACGCCCAATCCGATCAAGAAGTTTCCAAGGTACAGGGGGTTTCGCACGAGCCCGTATGGGCCCTCGGTGGTGAGTTGCTCGTTCTTGACGATCGTGCCCGAAGCCCAGGTTCGAACGAGCTCCCCCAAAAGGGCGATCCAGAACCCCCAGAACACGCTCTCCCGGGTGGGATCGGCGAACACGAGGAACAGCGCGCCCGCCACGAACCCCCAGGTGACCCGTTTTTTGACGAAGGTCTGGAAAAACCAGGACGACTCGTCCACCTGCCCGATGCGCTCGCTCACCCGGTCTTCTCCCTCGAGGCCGCCTCGATCTGGCGGCCCACGGCCGCCAGCAATTCCTCCATGTCCACCCGCTCGTAGCATTTGACCGGCCGGTCGCACGACCGCTGCCAGCAGGGCCGGCAGTCCACCTTGGCCAGCACGGCCTCCCCCCGGTCGAAAAAGTCGATCTCCTGCTCGCAGGTGAGCCCGAACCAGGCCACGACCCGTTTCCCGAGCCCGATGGCCAGGTGCATGCCCAGGGAGTCGCCGGTCACCACCACGTCGGCCAGGTCCATGTACTGGATCCCCCGGCGCAGGCCCTCGGTGCACGGGGTCTCGAGCACGGGGGCCCGGGTGAGCCGGGCGATCTCCCGGTTCCGGTCGGCGTCCTCCGGCCCCCCCAGGAGGAGCACCCGCACGCCCGGGAACCGGTCCACCAGCTCCTCGGCGAGCCGGGCCTGGTAGTCCACCGGGAGCTTCTTATAGGGGAACAGGGTCGAGCAGCCGGTGTTGAGCCCCACGGCCACCGCGTCCCCGAGGCCCCAGGCCCACCGCATCCGCTCCACGAACGCCCGCTCCTCCTCCGAAAGCCGCAGCACGTACGGGTCGCGCTGGAACGCGAACCCCATCGTCTCGGCGAGCATCTCCTGCTCGCTTTTCCGGTTCCGGCGGAATTTCAGGTCGTCGTCGAGCCCGGTCCAGTACTGGTACCCTGCGGCCGGGGTCAGGGGCACGATGTTGCCCCGCTCGTCCATCCCAAACCCGCGGCGTTCGGCCGCCCGCACCCGTTGGGCCAGGGCCGCCGAGCGCCGGCTCTTGTCCACGTTGAGCACCAGGTCGAACCGCCGGGGCTCTAGTTCCAGCACGGTTTCCGGGCCGAACAGGAGAACCTCGTCCACGTAAGGGTTGTTCTCCAGGATCGGCACGGCGTTCTTGAGGGTGACCCAGGTCAGGAAGCTCTCCGGGTAGGCCCGCTTGATCGCCGGCAGAAGCGCCGTGGTGCGGACCACGTCGCCCATCGCGTCCAGATTGATGAGCAAGATCTCCGCACCCCGGGGCCGGTACTCGGGGCACCCGTCACAGAGCCGGCGGAACCGGCAGGGCTTGTACCCGTTGAAGTACCGGCAGTCCGCCGCGTAGGGGCCGAACCCCTCGACCACGGGCCGTTCGGATCGGTTCATCTCTGGTGCCTCGGACACAGTGCTCAAAAGCTGGAAAGCTGGAAGGCTAGAAAGCTGGAAAGCCGAAGGCCGCTAGGCTTCCTGCATCGCGGCCGACTCCAGTGCGCGGGGGCGGCTTCTGGCCGCGACCTCTCCCCCGGCGGCCCGTCCCATCACCTCTTTACCTCCCCTTTGCGGTCGGGACCTCCCAGGATCCGGTCCGCCGCCGCCCGGAGGTCATCCGCGATGGCGTCGGGCTTCACCCCCGACTCCCCAAGCCGCGCCGCCGTCTCCCGGCCGTACCCCGTCCGGACGAGGACCGCCCGGCACCCGGTCCGCCGGGCGAGTTCCAGGTCGGCCGGTTTGTCGCCCACGACCCAGGACCGGCCCAGGTCGAGGCCGAGTTCGGCCGCCGCCCGGAGCACCAGCCCCGGCTCGGGCTTCCGGCACCCGCAGGGCCCCGTGAACCCCGGGTGGTGCGGGCACACGTACCATCCGTCGAGCGCGGCCGCGGGCCCCAAGCGGCGGTCGATCTCCCGGTGCACCGCTTCCACGAACGAGAGGCCGAAGTACCCCCGGGCCACCCCCGACTGGTTCGTCACTCCCACCAGGGCGAATCCGGCCCGCCGGAGCCGGCCCAGCCCTTCGGGCACCCCGGGGAGGATCTCGAGGTCCTCCATCCGGGAGAGGTAGTGGGCCTCCCGGATGAGGGTCCCGTCCCGGTCCAGGAACACGGCCGGCCTCACGGGGCCAGCCCCTCCGGGAGGCGCCAGCGCCGGTGCACCCAGAACCACTGCTCGGGGCATCGGCGCACGGCCCCCTCGACGACCCGGTCGAACGTCCGGGTGAACGCCCGGATGCGATCCTCCCGGGTTCCCTGGGGCGGCGGCTCCACCGGCGGCTCGGACCACGCCACGAAGCCGGTCCCTTCCCGGCGGCAGAAGGCCGGCACCACCGGGGTCTCGGTGCGAAGCGCAAGGGTGGCGAGGCCCCGGTTTGTGGAGACCGGCCGGCCGAAAAACTCGCTCCGGATCCCCTCCCGCGAAAGGGCCCGCTGATCCAGGAGGAACCCCACCACCCCCCCGTCCCGCAGGGCCCGAAGCACCGGCCGCACCGCATGGCGGTGGGGGATCAACCGCCCGCCGAACCGTTCCCGGAGCCTTCGGACCAGCGCGTCCACCCGCGGGTTTTTGATTCGGCGCCCCACGGCGGAGAAGCGATACCCCGACGCGGCCAGAGCAAGCCCCGCGAGTTCCCAGTTGCCCAGGTGGGCCGTGAGGAGAAACGCCCCCTTCCCTTGGGCCAAGACCCGGTCCAGATGGTCGCGCCCCTCGAACCGGAACCGCGAAAGCAGGGTTTCGGGGGATTCGGCGAACACCCCCGCGAACTCCACCGCCGTGGCTCCGAGGTGCCGAAAGTTCTCCCGGGCCGTCTCTCGCACCCAGGTCTCCGGGCGCTCCGGAAACGCCAGTCGCAGGTTTTCCAGGGCCACCCGGCGGTGCGCCCCGTCGATCCGCCACCACAGCGCCCCCAGGCGGCGGCCCCAGGCGACCCGGGCGTCCCACGACACCCGGCCGGCCCAGGACACCCCGAGGCGCACGGCAAGGTAGGAAACCGCGTCGCCCGCCCCCAAGTTCACACCTTCTGGAACGGGTCGAAGAGCCGCCGGTACTCCTCCAAGAGGCTTCGGTCGGTCATGCCGGCGATCCGGTCGCACACCACCCGCTTCAACCCGTCGCGCTCGGCCCGTTCCCGGTCGGCCCGGTCGAGCAACCCGGGGTTCTCCACGTAGGCGGTGAAGAGTTCGGTCAGGAACCGCTCTGCCTTGACCCGCATCGCCTCCACCTTGGGGTGCCGGTAGAGCCGTCCGTAGAGGAACTCCTTGAGTTCCCGGTTCCTGGCCTCCATCTCGGCGGAACGTACCACGAGCCTCCGGCCGGCCCGACGCACGTCCTCCAGGGTGGCCACCCCCGCCTCCCGGATCGCCCGGGTGGTCGCCTCCACCAGGTCGGCCATCATGCGTCCGATGAGGTGGCTGATCGTCTGGTAGATCTCCCGGCGGCCCCCGATGCCCGGGAACTTCCGGCGGACCAGGGCCCGGGTCTCCCGCCACACCGTGACCTCGTCGAGGTCCTCAAGGGTGATGTACCCCGCCTCGAGCCCGTCGTCGATGTCGTGATTGTTGTAGGCGATCTCGTCGGCCAGGTCGATGAGCTGGGCCTCCAGGGTGGGTTGGAGATCGAGTTCGTACTCGTCGAGCCCCTCGACCATGGGGCGGTCCCAGCTCGACGAGTGTTTGACGATGCCCTCCCTCACCTCCCAGGTGAGGTTGAGCCCCTGGAAGCCGGGGTAACGCTCCTCGAGCTCGGTGACCACCCGAAGGCCCTGGAGGTTGTGCTCGAACCCTCCCGCGTCCGCCGCCAGGCGGTGAAGCACCTCCTCTCCCGTGTGGCCGAACGGGGTGTGGCCCAGATCGTGGGCCAGGGCGAGCGCCTCGGCGAGTTCCTCGTTGAGGCCCAGCCGGCGCGCGAGCCCCCGGGCGATCTGGGCCACCTCCAGGCTGTGGGTGAGCCGGGTGCGGTAGTAGTCCCCCTCGTGGTTGAGGAAGACCTGGGTCTTGTACTCGAGCTTCCGAAACGCCTCGCAGTGGATGATCCGGTCCCGGTCGCGCTCGAACGCCGGTCGGTCGTCCTTGAACGGTTCGGCGTGGGCACGCCCCCGGCTCCGCGCGCTGCGGGCCGCGTAGGGCGCGAGATCGGGCCGTTCCCCACCGATTGCGTGTGCCATGGCCTCGTCTCCGGAAACGAGCGGCCCGATACCCTAACAGACCCCGCCTCCACCGGCAACAACTGCCTGCCTCCCGTCAGTCCCCGGAATTTCCTGGCGCCGTGAGGGAGGAATCGGGTATTTTGTGCGCCGTGGTTTCACTTTCTGCGGGAGAGTACGCAATGGGAATCCGGTGGATGGCCCTGGCGCTCTGGCTCCTCGTGGTCCCCGTGGCAGCCAACGCCTCCGAGCGAATTCTCCGGGTGGGGGTGTTCGACCACCGGCCCTACATGATCGTGGAGGGGGATGCGGTGTCCGGCACCGACGTGGAGTTGGCACGCCTCGTGTTCGAAGCCGCCGGGTACGGGGTGGAGTTTCGGGTTCGCCCCCCCGCACGCGTGTTCCACGAAATCGAAACCGGGGAACTCGATGCCCTCACCGGACCCGCGAAGACCCCCGAGCGGGAGAAGCTCCTGTGGTTCACCTCCCCCATCCACGCCAAGGCGGCCCAGGTGTTCGGACCTCCGGAACTCCGGCTGGAGCGTCTCGAGGCCCTTGCGGACCTGGGCCGCCCCGTGGGGTTCATCCGGGGGTTCACCTTCGGAGACGACCTGAACCGAATCCGGGACCGGCTGCGGGAACGGGGCCTCGCCGAGGAGGAGGCGACCACCCGGGCGAACATCCGGAAACTCCTCGCCGGCCGGATCGCGGCGTTCGTGGACATGCGGGACCCCACCCTCTACGAGATCCGGGAGCTCGGGGTGGAGGGGAAGGTCGTGCCCGTGTCCGACCCGGTGTTCATGGGCTGGGCGCACTTGGCCCTCTCCCGCCGCACCTGCACCCGAGAGGACCTGGAGCGCGTGGAGGCGGCCCTGCGGCAGCTCCGGGCCCAAGGCCGCATCCCGGCCCTCGAGTTTCCCGCCCCCACGGCTCGCTCCGCCCGGTGAGGCCCCATGGCGCGCAGGGGGTCTTGGGCGCGGAGGATCGGGCTACCCTACGTGGTGCTCGTGCTCGCGGCGGCGGGGGCGGCCCTCGTGTGGGCCGATTACCGGCGGGAGGAGGCCGTTCTCCTCGAAAAGGGAAACCGGGCCGCCGCTGTCGCCGCCCGCCTGCTCCAACGTCCCCTCTGGAACCTGGCACTCGAGGATATCCAGGCCGGAATTGAGACCCTCCTGCTCGACCGGGACGTGATCGGCGTCGAGGTCCGGGACGCGGGGGGTACCGTGGCATCCCGGTGGACCGAGCCGCCCCCCGGGCCGGGGAGCGTTCTTACGTTCGAGCGCCCCATCCGGCACACCGGCAGGGAGATCGGCACCCTCCGGCTCGCCCTGACCACCCGGCGCTTGCGCTCCCGTCTCCTCCTGGGGGGAATCCTGGCGGTCGGCGGCGCGGGGTTGGCCGGCCTGGGGTTGCTCGCCTACGTCCAGGTCCTCTTCGCCCAGTGGGTGCGAAGTCGCCGGTTCGCCCGCCGGTTGGCCCGCCAGGAGGTCCACACCGACCTGATCCTCGACGCGCTGGGGGTTTCCACCTACGGGGCGAGAACCGACGGGAGCCTCCTTTTCGGCCGGGGAAGCCTCCTGGAATCTTCGGGTCAGCCCCGCCGGTGGGGCGACTGGGTCCTCCCGGAAGACCGCCCCGAAGCCCTCCGGTGGTTTCGCACCGCCTCGGCCGCCGGGACCATCTCCTCCACCGAGTACCGGGTGCGGCGCCCGGACGGCGAAATTCGTTGGGTACGGGACTGGGTGCGCCGAGACGGCCGGCGGATCCTCGGCCTCCTTGCGGATGTCACCGAGGCCCGGCGGGCCCGGGAGCAGCAGGCGGCCTTGGATCGCCAGATGGCCCAGGCCCAGCGCATGGAAAGCCTCGGCAGGCTCGCCAGCGGGCTCGCCCACGACTTCCGGAACCTCCTCCACGTGGTCCGGGGCCATTTGGAACTCCTCGAACGGGGACTCCCCCCCGAGCAGTGCCTCCCCCCGGCCCGGGACGGGCTCGATCAGGCGTCCAGGCTCCTCCAGAGCCTCCTGCAACTCGCCCGCACCGACATCCCCCGGCGGAAGGTGCCCATCGGGCGGGTGGTGGAGGAGGCCGTCGCCCTCGCCCGCCCCACCCTGGGGCCGGACGTGCACTTGGAGCTACACATTGCCGCATCGCCCACGGTGGATCTCGGGGTTCCGGAGTTCCAGCAGGCGATCCTTAACCTCCTGGTGAACGCGAAGGATGCCGTGGGGGACAGGGGCAGGATCGAGGTCGTTGTGAGCGAGGAACCGGATCCCGAGGGCCGGCCCTGGGCCGTTGTGACGGTGCGCGACGACGGGCCCGGCATCGCCCCCGAGGTGCTCCCCCACGTGTTTCAACCGTTCTTCACCACGAAGCCCCCCGGCATCGGCACGGGGCTCGGGCTCGCCATGGTGGAGCGGATCGTCCACCTCCACGGCGGCGCGGTAGAGGCCGCCTCCCCGCCGTCGGGGGGAGCAGAGTTCCGGATCCGCTTGCCCGTCCCCGAGGAGCCGCCAACGGAGGGGTGGACAACCGAATAGCATCGCGGCCGTCCGAAGCACTGTGCTTTGCCAGAAAACGGGGGTCGTTCTGTTGGCGTGTGGGCCATCGAGGTGGTGCCGCTGCCGGTGACGTCCGCCCATCGGTTCCAGCGGCAGGTAGCGTCTCGGGATACGTCTCTTCCAAATCCCAAGTGGCGCCCCGGCCCCGCACGAAACAAGGGCGGAAGCCATATGGCTTCCGCCCTTGTCCCCTTCCGCGGATTCTCACCACCCCGGGGCTACTTCACGAAGTTGAACACCTGGTCGAGTTCCTCGTCCGGCACCATGAACACCGTGTTGTGGGGCGGCAGGGGCTCCCGGTACATCCAGTCCGGAAGCCGGTCGTCCGCGTTGGTGAACCCGGCCGCCTGGTTCCATTTGCGCTCGATCGAGAGCACCGTCTTCCCCAACTCCGTCACGTCGTCCGGGCCCAGGTTCGTGCCGTAAAACGCGTTGATCATCTCGTAGACCGCCTCGAACGCCTCGGGCTTGTCCATCACCGCAAACGCCACAAACAGGCAAAGCCCCGTCGAGTCGATGGCCGCCGTGGCGATCTGCAGGTTCCGGCTCAGTTCCACCTGCCCCTCGGGCTTCAAGGGGTCCACGTAGCCCCCCACCTTCAGGATGTTCGTCGCGATCGCGTAGCCCGCCGTGTGGTCCGCCCCCATCGTGGAGGTGGCGTAGGTCACCCCGATCCCCTGGATCGCCCGCGGCTCGTAGGCCGGCATCGCCTGCCCCTTCACCACCGGCACATGGGCCACCCCGAAGCACTGCCCCGTCACCTTGGCCCCAGACCCCAGGATCCGCCCCAGCGGCGTGCCCTTCCCCACCTCCTTGAGAAGCTCGATCGCCGCGTTTGCGTCCCCAAACTTCGCCAGCCCCGCGTCCATCGCCACCGCGATCGTGGCCCCCATCTCAATCGTGTCGAGCCCGATGTCGTCCGAAAGCCGGTCCATCTCCGCGATGGCGTCCAGGTCGTCGATGCAGCAGTCCGTGCCGAAGCTCCAGACGGTCTCGTACTCCGGGCCCTTGGTCTTGTAGTTCCCGTCCTTGTCCATGTAGATCCGCGAGCATTGGATCACGCACCCCGAGTGGCACCCGTGGGCGATCTTGCCGCCCCGCTCCAAAATCACGTCGTGCTGGGCCTCCCCCGAGATCTTCGATGCCCCTTCGAACCGCCCCTCCCGGAAATTCCGGGTCGGCAACCCCCCCGCCTCGTTGATGATGTTCTGGAGCACGTTGGTCCCGTAGGTGGGAAGCCCCTCCCCCGTCACCGGGTGCTCCTTGAGGGCTTTCGCGAACTTCTTGGAGGCCTCCCGGAACGCCTCCTTGTTCTGGGGCTGGCGCATCTGGGTCTCGGAGTCGTCGAGCACGATGGCTTTGAGGCCCTTCGACCCCATGACCGCCCCCAGCCCGCCCCGGCCCGCGTGCCGGGTGGGCCGCATCTCCCGGTCGGTGCAGGCGATCGAGGCCGCGGTGAGGCCCATCTCCCCCGCCTGCCCGATCGTCACAAACCCGATCTTCTTCTCCCCGTACTTCTCCACGAGCTTCGCCACGGTGTCGTAGTTCCCCAGGCCCTTGAGCTCCGGGCTCTCCACGAGCTTCACCGAACCTTTCCGGAGTTCCAGGGTGTAGCGCTTGTCCGGGTCGGCCGGCTGGTCCTCGATCACCAGGGCCCGGATCCCCAGCCGGGCCAGGATCTGGCCGGCCTGGCCCCCGGCGTTCGCCTCCTTGATGGTGCCCGTGAGCGGGCTTTTCCCGCCCACCGAGATCCGGCCCGAGATCGGCGCGGCCGACCCGCCCAGAAGCCCCGGCGCGAACACGAGCTTGTTGGCCGGCCCCAGGGCCGTGCAGGTGGGCGGCACCTCCTCGGCCACGA
>NZ_BAAHFQ010000106.1:0-10166 GCF_054681715.1 Deferrisoma sp. | reverse complement strand
GATCGGCGCGGAGGGCCCCGGGCTTTAGCCGCGCCGTCTCCCACACCGTTCCACGTCAGGACGGCCATTCTCCGGTCGACGCTAGAGGAATACCTACGGAGATCGCCGCAGGCTTAGTGCAATTTTTCACCAAATGTTTCTTTGTGTTTCAGCGGTGCGCAACACTTGAAACAATCCTCCCCCCCGCAGCAGGGCCGGGGCCGCCGGGCCGAGAGGCGTAACAGGCCGACATCTCACGACTTCAACGCCTTCATCGGCATCGGGCCGGTCGCTGGCACGACGTCTGCATCCCGTGCCCCTCCGAGCTTGTCCCCT
Source organism: Deferrisoma sp. (assembly GCF_054681715.1). Lineage (NCBI taxonomy): Bacteria > Pseudomonadati > Thermodesulfobacteriota > Deferrisomatia > Deferrisomatales > Deferrisomataceae > Deferrisoma > Deferrisoma sp. Next base: position 9,851 of record NZ_BAAHFQ010000106.1, on the reverse strand, counting down.
TCCCCCACCCCGGCTCTTGAGGAAGCCATGAAAAGAACCCTCTTGGTGTTGGGCACCGTCCTTTTGATCGCCCCAGCCGGTCCCGCGGCGGCCTGGGATCTCTCCGGCACCTCGCGCACCGAGCTCCGGACCTCCTGGGCCGACGCGGACCCGGGCCAGGACGATCGGGGCGCCTACGGCTCCGAGTTGCTGGTCCTCGAGGCCGACGGCCTGCCCCTGGGGTCCCGGGCGTTCGCGGCCGGCGCGTTCCGGTGGGATCTCGGCCAGGAGGACGAGGACTCGGTCTTCTACTCCTCCGTGGACCGGTTTCCCAACGGGCGCCACCTGTTCGTCTACGACCTGGGGGTCGAGGTGAACCCGGCGCCGTGGGCGGGTCTCACGGCCGGCCGGTTTTCGTGGGAAAGCGCGGAAGGCGTGCATCTGGACGGGGGCGCCGCGCGACTCACGGTGAGAAGCCTGGGGCCGGTGGGGCGCGTGGCCCTGGAGGGGTTCGGGGGACGGCTGGTCCAGTACTACGACGACCTCGAAAAGGACAACGTGTGGGGCGGGGCGGTCGAACTCGGTCTTCCGTGGAACGTGACCGCCCGGGCCGATTATCTCGACTCGTTCGACGATCTCACCCGGCTGACCCTGCGGCACCGGCTCGCGGACCTGGCGTGGAGCAAGGCCACCGCCGAGTGGGTCAACGGCGATCTGCGGGAGGCCGAGGCGTCGGTGACGGCCTGGTGGGACCCCACGGGCACCGAGGTCACGGCCTCGGTCTACAAGAAGATCGGGAACGAGGAGGACGACGACTTCCTCCTGGACTTCACGGCCGACGCCGACCCCGGCCGATACCGGCTCGAGCGCCTGAGCCTGGAGCGCCAGGGCCCGTACAACCAGTACCGGCTCGCCGTGGAGCAGGCCGTCGGTCTCCACGTGACCCTGAGCGGCGCCTACACCAAACGCGACCTCATCGACGAGGACCACTACGAGGACCCCTCGAACACGAGCTTCGACGTCGTGCAACTGGGGCTCGGGCTCCTCGACCCCGGGATCCCGGGATTTACGGTGCGCGGCGGGGTTTCGTGGTGGAGGGAGGACCGGCTGGCCGGCCACGAGGCCCGAAGCCTCTCCTACTGGGTGGACGCCGAGCAGGCCTTCCTCGGCTCGTTCGTCGCCTCGGCCTCGTACTACCGCAAGGACGAGGACGTGAACAACGACCTGGAAAACCTGGTGGCCGACAGCCTGGAACTGGGGCTGGGGTACCGCCACGCGTCCCGGTGGTCGGCCGACCTCGTCTACCGCCGGGAAACCGACGACCTCCTTGAGGACCTCTACGGCGTGGACCAGGTTCACACGCTGGAAACCCGCCTGACGGTCCGGTTCTGATGCCCAGGGGACACGCCATGAGACTGCGATCCGTTTCGATAGCCGCGTTCGCCGCCGCCCTCGCCCTCGCCGCCGGGTGCCGGGAGGACACGGGCCTGCGGTTCTCCCACGCCCTCCACGCCGAGGAGGCCGCCTGTTCCGACTGCCACCGGGGGGACGAGGGGCTGCGCACCGGGATGGAACCCTGCAAGGACTGCCACGAGATCGACGAGCAAACCCCCTCGGAGGCGTGCCTCACCTGCCACACCCGGGCCGGGGACGAGGACTACGCCGTGTCCAAGGCCCCTAGGGGCCGCACGTACGAGGACGTGGTGTTCGACCACGATCCCCACGAGGACGTGGACTGCTCCCGGTGCCACGGCGCCACCGCCGGGGCGGAGAACCTGGCCGGGGTGGAGTTCCCGGGGATGGACGTGTGCATGGGCTGCCACGACGGCGACCAGGCGCCGGCCGAGTGCTCCACCTGCCATAGCCGGATCCGGGTGGGCCAAGAGCCCGCCTCCCACGACGGGCTCTGGGAGAAGCGCCACGGCAACCGGGGCGATCTCCGGGAGGCGACCTGCCGCCTGTGCCACCCCGGCCCGGACGCCTGCCGCACCTGCCACCGCGCCGAGAAACCCCGGAGCCACACCCTGGGCTGGAAGGCCCGCAGCCACGGCCTGGAGGCCCGGCACGACCGGGACAACTGCCGGGCGTGCCACACGGCCACGTTCTGCTCGGACTGCCACCGGGAGGCCCCCCGGAGCCACTCGCCCCGAAACGGCTGGCTCGCCTCGGGCCACCGGATCCGGGGCGCGGCCGAGCGGGAGAGCTGCCGGGTGTGCCACGCCCGCACCGAGGCCTCGTGCTTCGTGTGCCACCCCCAGGGGTACTGAGGCGCGACGCCGGCCCAAAACACCGAGTTCAACCTAGGGGCCCACCGAGCCCCCCAGACCCAACCCCACGGAGAGGAGCCATGCGAAAGATCCCGACCCTCCTGACCAGCCTCGCCCTGCCGGGGCTCCTGGCCGCGGCCGCGCCCGCGGCGGCGCACCCGGCCATCGAGATCCGCACCTATGCCGACGCCGACCGAGACGGCGTGGGCGACCCGGTGCGGCAGAACCTCGACGCCGCGAAAACCCTTCCGGCCAACGGCCAGGACGCCGCCCTGATGGCGGGCCCGCCCATGAGCCCGAAGGAAACCTGCAGCCTCTGCCATTCCTACGAGAAGATCACCTCGGCCTACCACTTCCAGCTTGGCCTGGACGAGCGGGTGGACGCCGACGGCGACGGGTTCGCCGACGACCTGGGGAAGGTGCTCGCGGGCCCCGGCGGCGTGCTCGAAACCCTGCCGACCCTCTACAACATCTCGTCGCCCGGCCAGTTCGGGGCCTGGTGACCGCCCTCGTACCGCCAGTTGGCGGCACAGGACAACGAGGACCACACCCGGTTCGACATCGGCACGGCCGACGAGATCGCCACCTGCACCTCGTGCCACATGGGGGGAGGGGCCTACGAGTTCGACCGGTTCGGAAACCGGTACGACGAGTTTTTCACTGAGAACCGCGAGGCCATTGAGGCCGGTGAGTTCGGCCGTCTGAACGGGGACTACTACCGCTACGACATCGAGGACATCGGCGCGGCGCCCTTCTACATGGCCCGCGACCTCATGGGCGGCGGCCCCTCGCCGGCGCTTTCGGCCCCCCATCTCCACGACTGGGGGGAGAGCGGGGTATTGGAGGCGGAGTGCCTCACCTGCCACCTGGACCCCTACGAGAACCGGCTCCACACGGCCGACGGCGTCGACGCCCAGAACTACGCGCCCCGGCTCAAGATCTTCGTCATCGCCAAGATGAACGAGGCCCGGGACGACTACGCCGACATCCTGGCGATCTCGGTGGGCCGCTATCCGACGGCCGCGGAGGTCCCCGAGGGGTACGAGGTGTTCTCCATCGACCGGTACTCGAGCCCCCTGTCCGGCACGTTCGAGGGCGGGAAGTTCTACGCGGCGCCCAACTCGCCGGTGGCGAGCACCCGCGACTCGGTCAAGGTCCCCATGGTGGAGGGCGGGAAGCCCGACGAGGCCGGGGGCACGAGCGGGTTCAAGATGCACAACGCCTACAACCCGGCCGCGAACGTTGTGACGGCGGCGAACCGCGACAAGGTGTGGGGCAGCCGCAAATTCCTCGGGTACTACTTCAAGTACGCGGCCACCGGGGGCCTCATGGGCCTCGACCTCGACGGCGACGGCGTGCCCCTGGCCTACGTGAAGCTGGTGAAAAAGCCGGGGGTGACGCTCGGGCAGGTGCCCGACGAGGTCCAGAACTACTTCACGGTCGAGACCTACTACGACCCGGACGACCTCGCCCTCTTCGCGGCCCAGGGCGGCACGAAGGCGCCGCTACTGGCGAGCGAAGACACCGGCAGCCACAAGTGGGACCTCATCTGCGGCCGCTGCCACGTGGGGTTCCGCGACCCGGAGAACGAGGGCCTCTACATCCGGCCCGACGTCATGGGCATGAAGGCCGACATCCCCAAGCGGGGAACCTTCTGGAAGATGAAGTACGAGGAGGACGAACTCAACTACGACCTGGCCCTGGAGAAGGTGGAGCGGGGGGAGAAGAGCCTCGGAGATCTCGCCGGGTACGACGTGCACGCGGCCCGGGGGGTGGAGTGCGTGGACTGCCATGCCACCAAGGCCGAGGGGCCGGCCGCGCCCGACCACAACTTCGGCAAGGGCATCGACACCGGCGGCACCGTGCGAAACGACCTCGATTTCCAGAAGGTCAAGGTGTGCACCGACTGCCACGGGCTCGACCAGATGACCCTGGCCCACCGGGACAACTTCGGCTCCGAGGAGATCGTGGCGGACCACTTCGAGCACGTGGCCTGCGAAACCTGCCACATCCCCTACAAGCGCTACTGGCCGTTCCGGGCCTTCGACTACTCCATGGGGTTCACCTACAACTTCGACTCCCGGTTCATGCCGAACCCGGCCGACCCGGGCGACGTCAGCCAGATGGTGCCGTTTTCGTTCTTCGGCGCCTTCGGCATCCAGGACCCCCAGCCGGGCTACTACGCGGCGGCGCCCTTCTACGGCATCGGCGGGCTTCAGTGGGCCGGTCAGTCGAACCCCCTGTTCGGCATGGACGTGGTGACCTCCATCGCCTACTTCGACCCCAACGGGCCCGACCCCCTGGTGGCCGAGAAGCTGAAGTTGGAAGGGAAGACGCCGGGGTTCGGCGCGGACCGGCCCCTGGATCCCTACGCCATGTTCTACACCCTGATGACCGACCCGGACGGCTCGGCCACGATCCCCACCCCGGACGCCGAGGGGAACTTCTCGCCGGAGAGCATCGGGGAGTTCTTCGCCACGGCCAACGGCAAGAGCTACTTCGAGTTCACCCCGGTGCTCTACAAGAAGCCCGACCGGGACGGGAAGATCAAGATCTACCCCGGGAACCCGGTGGCCGCCGTGACCTGGGTCTACTACGAGCCGGAGGACCCCGCCAGCATGCGGGTGCTGGCCCCGCGCGAACTCAACTCGATCCTGGCGGGCGCCGTGTCCCGGGAGGTCATGCCCGGCCGGCACCAGATGGGGATCGTGCTCCGCTCGAGCACCTTCACCCAGGACGAGACCGGGGCGATCACCGACTACGACCCGGCCACCATCGTGTGGGACGACAACTTCGACCTGCGGCCCGAGATCTCCAACGAGACCGAACTCGACCTCGTGCGCAGGGCCCTCGTCACCGTACTGGAGAAGGAAGACGAATACGCGGGCCGGGCCTCCCCCGACTACGACAAGGGCCTTAGGCTTGCGATCGTGGCCCACTATTTCACCGTAACCCACAACGTGCTTCCCGCATCTCAGGCGTTGGGGGCGGCCAAGGACTACGACAAGCTCGGCGGGGCCGTGCCGGCCGGGAAAACCCCGCAGTGCGTGGACTGCCACGCCCAGGGGACGAACCCCGTCCAAGGCGGCGACCCGGACGTGGTGATGAACGCCCGGCTGTCGAACCGCACGGTCACGTTCCTGCCGTGGACGATCGAGAACTTTGACGAACTCGTCGCCAAGGGGAAGATCTGGGTCGAGCCCGAGATCGGGTACGTGCACGGCGTGGACGTAAACCGCGACGGCGACACGGACGACGTGAGCCCCGACTTCTCCACGGTGGGGGCCACCGGCATGGTGACCCCGGGTGACCTCATCGGCGCGAGCCAGGCCGAGATCCTGGAGCACACCGAGGAGGCGGCCCACGCGTTTGCGAAACTGGCCGGCCTCACCCCGGTGGAGCCGGGCGAGGAGCCGGTGACGGCCGAGGAGCCGCACCCCACCCCCACCCCGGAGGGGGACAGCGGATCGACCGGCTGCTTCCTCCAGACCCTGTCCCGACCCTGATCCACAGGGTCGCATTCCCCCGTACGCCCCGGGCGGGTTCCTCCTCCCCCCGGGGCCTTTTTTTTGCCCGGCTCCCGCGCGAGGATAGGCCGCGGTCCCCCGCGACGCGCGACCCGAGGGAGGTCCGTGGGACTTCCGCTAGGAGTTCGCACACCGCGCCCCGGTCCGGCCGTCACGTTCCCGCGTGGTAGGGCCCCGCAGGCGCCCGGGAGGGATTCCGTGAAAAGGGAAAACGGGGAAACCAGGTCAAGGGTGGGGCCCGTCGTCCTGAGGGCCCGCAAGGATCGGTGCGTCCAGCACGCCGCCGCAGAGGCTTACCGGGAGGCCGCCGCACGGCTCCTGGCCGACGCCGAACCGGATCCGGAGTCGGGCCGCAGGGTCGAGATCCTGGGCCGGTTCCTCGCCACGGCCGACTTCCCGAGGCTCCGGAGACAGGCCGCCGAACTCCTGGAAAGCCGGGAGGAAGTCACCTACGAGGTGTGGATGGAGGAAGACGGACGGGTCGGCTGGCGCATCGTGGAAGCCGCGCCGGGCGCGTGAACAGCCACCCGGGGCGCGAACGCGCCCCGGATGTCCCGACGCGTCCGGCCCCCGAAAAGGCCGCCTTCGACTTCCGAGGGGGCGGGATCCGAGCCTCCCCGCCTCCTCACCAGTGGGGCTCGTTTCCGATGCGCTGGCCCAGGACCTCCAGGGTGTCGGTCACCACCACGAAGGCCTCCGGGTCGATGGCCCGCACGGCCCGCTTGAGCCGCGGCCACTCCCGGAACGTGATCACGGTGTAGAGCACGTGCTCCTCCTCCCCCGTGTATCCGCCGTGGGCCTCGAGCACCGTGACCCCCCGCCCGATCTCGCCCAGGACATGCCGGAGGATCTCCTCCCACCGCCGGGACACGATGAAAGCGGCCTTGCGCTGGCTCAACCCTGTGACCACCAGGTCCACGCCGCGGCTCGCCACGAAGATGTGCACGAGCGTGTACAGGGCGGGGTCGAGGCCGAAGATCGCGGCCCCCACCCCGAGCACGACGGCGTTGAACACGAGCACCGTGGTGCCGAGCCGCACGGAGAAGCGCTGGTACAGCATGACGGAGAGGACGTCGGTCCCCCCGGCCGACCCCCGGGAACGCAGGATCAACCCGGACCCCGCGCCGCTCAGGATCCCGGCCAGCAGGGCGGCGAGCATCCGGTCCTCCACCGGCACGGTCCAGTGGATCCAGTCCAAGGCCAGGGTGAACAGGACGGCGCCCACCAGGCTGTAGAGGAAAAACCGCCGCCCCACGAACCGCCACGCCACGGCAAAGAGCGGCACGTTGAGGGCCAGGTAGGCCCAGCTCACGGGTATCTTCGGGACCAGGTAGTGGATCTCGAGGGCCACCCCGGCCACGCCCCCGCTCAAAAACCCGTGGGGCACCAGAATCCCGTTGATGGCCAGGGCGCACAGCGCACTTCCCGCGGCGAGAAACGCGAGGTTCTGGAAAAGGCGTTCCCCCGCCTCCCACACGACGTCCGATCTTCCCATCTCGGCCTCCGTTTCGCCGAACCGCCCACGAAGGGGTCGGCATCTCCGCGGCCTTGACACCCATTCGCGCGGAGATAGGCTCGGCTCGGCACATCCTATCACCGCCACCGCGACGAAAGGAGGACCGGATGCGCCCCACAACGCGCGTTTTCCTGGCCCTGGCCGCCCCCTTCCTTTGGACCGTTCCCGCCGGCGCCGGCGGGCCCACCGCCCCCACGGGGGTGGAACTCCCGGCCGACTACCGCACCTGGACCGCCGTGGCGCCGAGCCTCCGGACCGACAAGGGTCACATCCGGATGATGCTGGCCAACCCGGTGATGGCCGAGGCGTACCGCAACGGCACCCTTCCCTTCCCAGACGGCTCGAAGATCGCGAAACTCGTCTACAAGGCCCAAAAGAGCCCGGAGTGGGAGGCGGCCACGGTGCCGGGGGAGCCGGTGAGCGTGGAGATCATGGAGAAGGACACGAAGCGCTTCGCCAAGACCGGGGGCTGGGGATTCGGCCGGTTCCGGCCCGACGGAACCCCGGTGGGGGACATGATGCTCTACGAAACCTGCTTTCCCTGCCACGAGGCCAACGTCAAGGACCACGATTTCGTGTTCACCCGGTGGGCCCCGTAGGCGCCCGGCGACAGGGCGGGGACCGAACGGGTACCGGATTATAGACCGTTCGGGTATCTTTCGAGCCCGATCGGGTAAAACGCCGTCTCCCCCCCTTCGGCCGCGGGCACCGGACCGCTATATTGCGGACTCGTTCGTATCGCTTTTCCCGAAAGGAGCGCGTCGATGAGTCCGCAAGCCCAGGCCAGCACGCCCGCCCCCTCCGAACGCCGCGACCCCCACGCCTCGGCCAGCTCCATGGCCCTTTATCTCAAAGACATCCGCAAGACCCGGCTCCTCACCCCCCAGGAGGAGATCGAACTGGCGCTGCGGATCGAGAAGGGCGACGAGGCGGCCCGCCGCCGGATGATCGAGTCGAACCTCAGGCTTGTGGTGAAGATCGCCAAGCGGTACGTGAACCGGGGTCTGCCGTTCCTCGATCTGATCGAGGAGGGGAACGTGGGGCTCATCAAGGCCGTGGAACGGTTCAAGGCCTCGAAGGGTTGCCGGTTCTCCACCTACGCCACCTGGTGGATCCGCCAGTCCATCGAACGGGCCCTCACGAACCAAGTCCGGACGATCCGGCTTCCCGTGCACGTGTCGGACGACCTCGACCGCCTGCGCCGGGTCACCGAGAGCCTCACGCGGGCGCTCCGCCGGACGCCCACCGTGGAGGAACTGGCGGAGGAAACGGGCTTCCGAACGGAGTACGTGGACCGGCTCCTCAAGATCCAGCGGCGCACGCTGAGCATGGACCAGGCGCTGGACGTGGACGGGGATTTCACCCTTCAGGACAAGCTGGAAGACCCCGACGCCCCGGACCCGACCGAGGGCCTCCTGCGCGAGAAAGTTGTCCAGCTCGTACGCGCCAAGATCGGCGTGCTGACCGATCGGGAGAAGAAGATCCTCACCCTGCGATTCGGTCTCGACGGCGGGGAACCAATGACGCTGGAGCGGATCGGCAAGATCTTCGGGGTGACCCGGGAGCGGATCCGGCAGATCCAGGTGGAAGCCCTGGAGAAGATGCGCCAGGCGCTGGAGGCGGACGGCGTCGGGTTCCACGACCTGGCCTAGCGCCGGCCGGGGCGTGTTGGGAAAGGGGCCTCGCAGGGGCCCCTTTTCCTATGAGGGGGCCCGACGGGGGCGGGCCGAGGGCCGCCGGGGGAAACAATTAGGTTAAGAGCGGCCAGCGGGCCCGGTCAAGGAAAAGCGTTCACCAGGGGTTGACACCGGCCGGCCGGTGCGTATAATGCGGCTTGCGTGTCGCGGGGTGGAGCAATTTGGTAGCTCGTCGGGCTCATAACCCGAAGGTTGCAGGTTCAAGTCCTGCCCCCGCTACCAGCAAAGACGACGGGCACTTAGGGCTAATCCTAGGTGCCCGTTCTTTCGTTCGCCCCGCCGCCTTTCCAACACTATTTCCAACAAGGAAGCTCAACGGCTACCCTTGATCCTAAGCGCCTTATAAACCGCCCCCCGGCGCGAGTTGGGCCAAGAGGTCTGCCGGCATGTGCTGCGGCAGGAGCACCCGGTACTCCTCCCGACTCGTCGCCACCGGCACGCGCTCGAACACGTGCTTCAGGTACCGGTACGGCTCCAGCCCGTTGAGTTTCGCCGTCTCGATCAGGCTGTAGAGCGCCGCACTCGCCTTCGCTCCTCCCGGTGTCGCGCTAAACAGCCAGTTCTTCCGCCCCACCACGAACGGCCGGATCGCGTTCTCCGCCAGGTTGTTGTCCGGCGTCAAAAACCCGTGGTCCACGTAGACCACCAGCCGCCGCCATTGCCCCAGCGTGTAGTGCACCGCCTTCCCCAGCAGGCTCTTCGGCACCACCCGGAGCACTTTGTCGTCCAGCCACGCCTTCAGCTCCTTCAAGACCGGCACCGCGTGCTCCCGCCGTTCCCGCACCAACGCCTCCCCCGTAAGCCCCTTCGCCTGGGCCCGGCGCTCGATCTCGTAGAGCTTCCGAATCCGCGCCAACGCCCAATG
>NZ_BAAHFQ010000105.1:0-10184 GCF_054681715.1 Deferrisoma sp. | reverse complement strand
CGTCGGCCCGTGGGTTCGTTCCACGCTTCCTCCGGACGCTCGGTCGCCCTCACGCCCTTGCGCTTCCCTTCCCTCGTCGTGACCTACTCGGGGGAGGACTTTCACCTCCAAGCCAGTGCCCATGCCGGGCGTACCGAAAAAGCGCGGCGCCCCGCCGGGGACGCCGCGCCGCCTTCCTTCCTGGGAGCCGCCGGTGGGCCCTATTCCACCCGCTCGAACCGGCTCCCCGGCGCGCCGCACACGGGGCACTTGTCGGGGGCCGCGCGCTCGTGGGTGTAGCCGCACACCGGGCAGACGTAGTAGTCGAAGGTCTCACCGCCCTGGGCCAGGTTCTCCAAGGCCTTGCGGTACAGGGCCTCGTGGATCTTCTCCACCTCCCAGGCCCACTTGAAGCTCCGAAGCGCCCCGGTTTCCCCCTCGGCCTCGGCGTCCTTGATGAACTCGGGGTACATGTTCACGACCTCGTGGTTCTCGCCCTGGATGGCGGCCTCGAGGTTCTCCTTGGTGCTCTTGATGTTGCCGAGCACCCGGAAGTGGTTGTGGGCGTGCACGGCCTCCGCGGCCGCGGCCGCCCGGAACAGCTTGGCCACCTGCGGGTAGCCCTCCTCGTCGGCCTTCTTGGCGAAGGCGAGGTACATGCGGTTAGCCTGGGACTCGCCGGCGAACGCAGCCTTCAGGTTTTCGGTGGTCTTGCCCATGACGCTTCCTCCTTACGTGAAAAGGGGATGGCTTCGATGAGTGCCCGAATGCTAACCGACAAGGTTAGCATTGTCAAGGCCTCCGCGTTCACGCTACCACGGTTTCGGAAGGGCGCAAGGCAGTCCCGCGAATCGCCCCGTCTGGCCCCCTCGGGGTGTTTGACACACCCGGGGCCCGGGGCTAGATTGGGGTTCGTTGACCGTCCCGGTAAAAAATACGACCCAAGGAGTCGGACATGAAGGAACAGGTGCAGGCGGCGTTGGATAAGGTGCGGGTGAACCTCCAGGCCGACGGCGGAGACGCCGAGCTCGTGGACGTCACCGACGACGGCGTGGTCAAGGTGCGGCTCAAGGGGGCCTGCCACGGGTGCCCCATGAGCCAGATGACCCTGAAGCGGGGCATCGAACGGGTGATCCGCGAGGCCGTGCCCGAGGTCAAGGAGGTCGTGGCGGTCGATTAGGCTGTGCCCGAGCGGCGACCGTTGACCGAAGACCGACGACGGAAAGGTTCCCCATGTACAAGGTGAAAACGTTCGGCACCGACATGAAGGTGTTCCGGGTCCACGAGGAGCTCGAGGCCCTCGACGAGCGGGTGAACCGGTTCTTCGCCGAGCGGCCCCAGGCTCGGCTCCTCGGCGTGAGCGACATGCCGGTCACCGACGACTCGGGCGCGACGATCGGCATGTTGCGGGTGGTGGCCTACGAGGAGTAGCGCCGGGCCACGAGCCCGGCGTAGGCGCCGCGCCGGTCGGCCCACTCGGCGTAGGTCAACACCCGGGTGCCCGGGAAAAGCCCGGGCAGCTCGCCCGATCGCAGAAGGTAGGCCGGCCGCCGGGGGCGGGACCCGGGCGGCCGCAGGGCGTGGCCGAGGTGGGTTTTGGCCACGATGAGGCCGCCCGGCACCAGGAGATCCGGGAGCCGGGGGAACCGGTCCCGGTCGAGGTAGTGGAAGAGGAGCACCGCGGCCCAGGGCCCCGGCGGCGGGTCGGCCGCCTCCAGGTCCCAGGCGGCGAACCGGGCCGGAAGACCCAGTTGTCGGGCCCGCGCCGCCCCCTGCCCCAGGCGGCCCAGGTCCCGGTCGAGGCCCAGGACGTTCCGGCCGATCCCGGCAATCCACAGGGCGTTTCGGCCGTTGCCGCAGGCGAGATCGAGAACCGGCCCGGGCGGGAGGCACCGAAGCAGGGGGGCATGGGCCGCGAGCCACGGATCGGGGGCGAAGGGGTGGCCGGTCATGGCACTCCAGGGTACCGAGTCGAACGCGCGGGGCAACCCCCGCGGGGAGGGAACGAAATGCGTCGGATGCGTGTGACCGCGGTGGTGCTGGCGGCCGTCCTGGCCGTGGCCTGTTCCCGGTACGAGCAAAAGCCGCTTCCGGTGCGGGTGCCGGCGGCGTACCCCAACGCGACCACCGTGTTCGGGGTGAACCTGGCGGCCGAGGCCCACGCCGACCCGGCCCGGGCCAAGGAACTCTTCGGGTTCGACATCGTGGGGGCCGGCGTGCTGCCGGTGCAGGTGGTGTTCGACCACCAGGGTGCCGACCCCGTGGAGATCGTGCCCGAGCAGACCTTCCTCATGGACGCCCAGGGCCAGCTCTGGAACGTGCTGGATCAGCGGCTCGCCTACAAGCGGATCCAAGACAAGACCGAGTGGGGCGAGATCGCGCCCGAGGCGGGCAAGGGGGCCCTGCTGGGCGCGGCCGCCGGGGCGATCGTGGGCGCGGCCATCGGCATCGTGACCGGCAAGAGCATCCCCGAGGCCGCGGGCAAGGGCGCGGCCGTGGGCGGCGCCGGCGGCGCCGTGCTCGGCGGGGCCAAGGGTCACCAGGACCCGGAGGTGGGCCGCTCGATCCGGGAAGACCTGCGCAACCGGTCCCTGGAGAACAAGCCCATCGAGCCCGGCATGCTGAGCCACGGGGTGCTGTTCTTCCCGGCCGAGGCCCAAACCCCCCGGCAGCTTCGCCTGCGGATCCGCAACACCCGCACGGGCGAGGCCCAGACCGTGATCCTGTCCCTGTGACGCCCCACCGCCGCGACGGAACCCGAGGCCCCGGGGCAGCCCCCGGGGCCGTTTTGCAGCGCCCCACGGAGCGCGACCTCCGGACCCTGGCCGGGCGGCTCGGCGAGGGCCGGGTGTCGTGGGCCGGGGGCACCCTCGAGCGCTACAGCCGCGACGAGTCCACCGTGCTCGAGGCCCTCCCCTGGGCCGTGGTCCGGCCCCGGTCGGCCGGCGAGGTGGCCGAGGTGCTCCGGTGGGCCTCGGCCGGGCGGTTTCCCGTGGTCCCCCGGGGGGCCGGCACGGGGGTGGCCGGGGGCGCCGTGGCCGTGGGGGGCGGGGTGGTGCTGAGCCTGGAGCGCCTCGACCGGATCCTGGAGCTCGACCCCGAGAACCTCACGATCACGGTGGAGCCCGGGGTGGTCACGGCCCGGATCGACGAGGAGGCCCGGCGGTTCGGGCTCTTCTACCCCCCGGACCCGGCGAGCCTGGAGAGTTGCTCCATCGGCGGCAACGTGGCCGTGGGCGCGGGGGGCGCCCGGGCCGTGAAGTACGGCACCACCCGGGACTACGTGCTGGGCCTGGAGGCCGTGCTGCCCGACGGCGAGGTCCTCGAAATCGGGGGCAAGAACGTCAAGGACGCGAGCGGCTACCACCTCAAGGACCTTTTCATCGGCAGCGAGGGCACCCTCGGGGTGATCACCCGGATCACCCTGCGGCTCGTGCCCCGGCCGGAGCGGGAGGTGGTGCTCCTCGCCCCGTTCCCCTCGATCCACGAGGCCGCCCGGGCGGTCACCGCGGTCCTGCGGGCCCGTGTGGTGCCGGCGGCCGCCGAGTTCATGGACGACGTAACCATCGAGGCGGCCCGGAGGTACCTCGGCCGCGACCTCCCCGGCGGCCCGGCCGCCGGGGCGTATGTTTTCGTGGAGCTGGACGGCCGGGATCTGGACGCCGAGATGGAACGGGTGGCCGAGGTGGTCCAGAGCCACGGGGCCCTGGACGTGCTCGCGGCCGAGGACCCGGGCCAGCGCGACCGGCTGTGGGAGAGCCGCCGGTGCCTCGGGGAGGCGTTGCGGGCCTGGGGCCGGCAGCTCGGCAAGGCCGACGTGGTGGTGCCCCGGGCCCGGGTGCCGGAACTCGTGGATGCCGTGCGGCAGGCCGGCCGGCGCCACGGGCTCGTGGCCGCGAACTTCGGCCACGCGGGCGACGGCAACGTACACGTGAACTTCCTGCGGCAGGACCTTTCGGAGGCCGACTGGGCCGAGCGCCTGCCCCGGGCCCTGGACGAGGTCATGGAGGCCGTGCGCCGCCTCGGGGGCCTCCCTTCGGGGGAGCACGGCATCGGGGTGCTCAAAAAGCCCCACCTCCAACGGTTCCTTCCGGAGCGGGCCCTGGCGCTCATGGCCTCGATCAAGGCCGCCTTCGACCCCCTGGGCATCCTGAACCCCGGCAAGGTGGTGTGATGGCGCGATTCCTCGCGGCGGCCCTCCTGGCCGCGCTGGTTGCGGCGGGCCCGGCCGCGGCCTGCTTCGGTCCGCGGCTGAAGGTGGCCGTGGGCGGCCCAGCCCCGCTTGCGGCCTACGTGTTCGGCTACTACGTGGAGGACCGGGCCGGCACCGGGGTGGAGTTCGTGGAAGCCCCGGACCCGGGAGCGGAGGTGGCCGAAGGCCGGGCCGACGTGGCCCTGGTTCCCGCGGGCGCCGGGACGCCAGAGGGCCTGGTGGTCCGGTCGGCCGGGGTCGTGCCCGGCGTCGGGCCCGCGTCGTTCTGGCTCCGGCCCGAGGTGCTCGACGATCTCCGGTTCACCCTGGTGGAGCGGGCCCTGGGTCGCATGCCGGCCCTGTTCGGCTCCGAGGCCTACCGGGCCGCGGCCGGTTCGGCCGACACGCCCCGGGCCGCGGCTCGCAAGGTGGTGCTCGATGCGCCGTAGGGTCGCCGTGGCGCTCGCCCTGGCGGCGCTCCTCGCCGGGTGCCGGGAACCCCGCACGTTTCGGATCGGGTACATGATCTGCAACTCCCGGGCCGAGACCGAGGCCCGGTTCGCCCCCCTCACGGCCTACCTCTCCGAGGCCACGGGCGCCCGGTTCGACCCGGTGTACCTCGACACGGTGGACGTGGAGGAGGCTTACGCTCGGGGCGAGCTCGACTTCACCCACACGAACTCGACGCTGTACGTGACCCTCCACGAGCGCCACGGACTGCGGTTGGTGGCGGCGGAAAAGCGCGGGGCCTTCGGCGCCCGGACCCTGGGTGCCGTGATCGCCCGCAAGGGCGCGGGCATCCGCACCCTGGCCGACCTCAAGGGCAAGCGGTTCGTGTTCGGGCCCCAGTGGGCCCCCTTCGGGTTCCTGGCCCAGTACGCGCTGCTTCTGGAAAACGGCATCGACCCCGAGGTCGATCTCGGCTACTACGCCATCCCCCATGGCTCCTGGAAGCACGAGAAGGTGATCTACGGCGTCCTCTACGGCGCCTTCGACGCCGGGGCCGCGCCCATGATCGACCTGGAGGAGATGACGGCCGAGGGCAAGATCGCGCCCGACGACTTCGTGATCCTGGCCAAAAGCGACCTCGCCCCCTACTGCACCGTGGGCGCCCGGCCCGACGTGCCCGGGGAATGGGTGGACCGGGTGCGCGACGCCCTCCTGGCCCTGACCCCGGAGACCACGGCCGAGGTGGGGGGCGAGAAGCTCCGGGTGCTCCAGCGGGCCCTCGTGACCGGGTTCGAGGCCGTGACCGATGCGGACTACGACCGGATCCGGGCCTGGGCCAAGCGGGCCAAGCTGCCCCCCTACGAGGAGTACTGAGGCCGTGGACCGGGAACGCTGGGTGCTGGTGGGGCTTGCCGCCCTCTTTGCCGCCTGGGCCGCCCTCGAGCTGCCGGGACTCGGCCGGGACGCCCGGGCCCGGCCCGACCCCTGCGCCGCCCGGGTCGAGCCCGCGGCCGTGGAGGCGAGCTATCGGGACACCGTGGCCCGGCTCGAGGCGGGCGACGACGCGGCCGCGGTGCTGGAACTCCGCCGCCGGGCCGAGGCCGGACCGCACCCGGCCTGGGCCTGGTTCTGGCTCGGGGAGGCCGCCTACCGCCGGGGCGCCTGGGCCGAGGCCGTGGCCCGGTACGCTCGGGCCGTGGACGAAAACCCCGCCGCGGCCGACCGCACCGGGCCGTTTCGGTCGGGCGCCGTGATGGCCGAGCGGCTCCAGGCCATCCGGAGCGGCCCGTGGGCCCAGGACCCCCCGCCGGAGGTGCGAAAGCTCTACGCGCTCCAGCGCCGGCTCGCCGGGGGGTGCGAATGAGGGGGGCCAGGGGCACGTCGGCCGCGGGTCGCCGGGCCGCGGCCCGGCCGGGGGTGCGCCCCTCTCGGCCGGAGGTCGCCGCCCGATGACCCGGGATCGGTCCCTGCCCTGGATCCTGGCCGCCGGGGCCCTGATGGGGCTCTTCGGGAGCCTCCTGGCCTACTGGGGCAACCCGGCCAACACCGGGATCTGCATCTCCTGCTTCCTCGAGAACGCCGTCGGGGCCCTGGGGCTCCACCCCAACCCCCGGATGCAGTACCTGCGGCCGGAGCTCCTGGGGTTCTTCCTGGGCAGCGCGGCGGCGGCCCTGGCGACCCGGGAGTTCCGGCCCCGGGTCCGGGCGGCCGGGGCCCACCTCCTGGGCCTCGGGTTTCTCATGATCGTGGGCTCGGCCGTGTTCATCGGGTGCCCCATCAAGATGGTGCTCCGGTTGGCGGCCGGGGACCTGACGGCCCTCGCCGGGGCGGCTGGGCTCGTGGCCGGGGTGTGGGGGGGCCTCCGGCTCGCGGCCCGGGGCGACCTGGAGGGGGCGGGCCGGCCGCGGCCGGTGCCGTGGCTCGTGCCCGGGGGGCTCGTCGCGGCGGCGCTCGTGCTCACGGCCCTCCTTTTCCGCCCCGGGGTTCTGCTGGAGAGCCGCTCCGGGGGCGGGGCGCTCCACGCCCCGATCTGGGCGAGCCTGGGGGCGGGGCTCGCCATCGGGGTGGCCTGCCAGCGCTCCCGGTTTTGCATCACCGGCTCGGTGCGCGACATCCTCCTCACCCGGAGCCGGGGCCCGGCCCTGGCCCTGGGGGCGCTGCTCCTCACGGCCGGCCTGGCCAACGGGTTTACGGGCCAGTTCCGGCTTGGCTATTATGACCCGCCGGGGGCCCATCTGGAGATCCTCTGGAACTTCCTGGGGATGGGCCTCGTTGGCCTGGCGGCCGTGGTGGCCGGGGGGTGCCCGTTCCGCCAGATCGTGCGGGCCGGGGAGGGCGACCTCGACGCCGCGGCCGTGGTCGTGGGCATGGGCCTGGGGGCGGCCCTGGTGCAGGCCTGGGGCCTCGGGGCCACGGCCGCCGGGGTGCCCGCGGCCGGCAAGGTGGCGGTGCTCTTGGGGCTGGCGGCGCTTCTGGGGCTCGGCGCCTCCGTTCGGGCTCCTTGACCCGGAACCGGCCTTCCGCTTGGGAAGGCTGCGAGCGCCGCATCCGATCCTCGGGCCTTCGCGTGCCGGTTGTCTGCGCCGTCGGTTCGAGCGGAACCAGCGGATGGCCCTGGGGCTCGACAAGGGGGCAGACGTTCCGGGGGCGCGTCGAGCCGAAGCGTCGCACGCGGCTCCCCCGGAGGCCCCATGCCCCCGGACTGTGAGATGGCGCCAAAGAGGCGTGGTCACGCTTGGAGCGCTGGAAGATCGGGGAGGGTTTCAAGCCTCCCAGCGTCCCAGCCTCCGAGCGTCCTAGCGCAACTTGCCGAAAGGAGGCGGGCGATGGATCGGCGGATACGATGCTGGGCGGCGGCGGTGGCGTTGGCGGGGCTTGCGGGGTGCATCTCGCTGCCCCAGCCCAAACGGATCTCCGTGCCCCAGACGGCCCGCACCGAGACCGAGCACATCCTCTACGCCCCCACCACCTGGCAAGGGGAGATCCGGCTCATCCGGCCGGTGATCGTGACCAAGACGGCCACCCTGACCCTCCAGCCCGGCACCCGGGTGTTCTTCGACATGCCCCCGGTGGAGGAGGGGAAAGATCCCGAGCCCTGGATCCGGGTGCTGGGGAGCCTCGTGGCCCTCGGCACCCCCGAGGCGCCCATCGTGTTGACCTCGGTGGGCCTTCGGAACAACGAGTTCGAGGACATGATCGCGCTGGAGGGGGCCAAGGAGGCCCACTTCCGCCACGTGACCTTCGAGCGCGGGCCCTGGGCCGTGCACAGCCACGAGACGCCGGTGGATTTCGAGGACTGCGTGTTCCGGGCGAACTACGGCGGGGCCCGGTTCCAGGGCGGCCGGGTCGTGATCCGGCGGTGCCGGTTCGAGGACAACCGGATCGGGGTGCGGTGCCTCAACGGCTCGCCCGTGATCGAGGAGAGCGTCTTCGTGGGGAACGTCACCGGCATCTTCTTCCGCCAGGGCGTGAAAGCCGCGGTGCTCCGGCGAAACAACTTCGACAACCGGGAGTACGATCTCAAGCTCGGCGAGGGGCAGGCCGACGACGTGGATGCGGCCCAGAACTGGTGGAAGGCCGCCGCCGAGGGCAAGCTCGCCGAGCGGATCTTCGACGGTGCCGACTCCGAGGGGGTGGGCCGGGTGACCGTGGAGCCCCAACTCACCGTGCCCTGGGGCACGCCGGAGAAGAAAAAATAGCCGTGCCGATCCTCCGACGAAACCCGCGCCTCGCCTGGCGCGACGAACCCGCCGCCCGCGACCGGATCGTGGCCGCCCTCGAAAAGGGCGAGCCGGCCGGGGACGAGGGTTGGGTGCTCCTCATCGACGGCGGCCAGATGCACCAGCTCAACCTCCTGGCCGGGGAGATCTGGCTCCTCGCGGACGGCACCCGAGACGAGGCGGCCATCGCCGCCGAACTCGCCCGGCGCTACGACGCCCCGGCCGAGGAGATCCGGGCCGACGTGGAGGCCTTCGTGGCCGAGTGCCTCGCGCGGGGCTGGCTGGTGGCCGAGGACGCCTGACCCGTGGAACTCACCGCACCGCTCACCGTCAACTGGACCCTCTCCTACGCCTGCAACTTCTCGTGCCGGCACTGCTACTCCCGGGGGCTCCACCGGCCGGAGCTCCCCCTGGAGAAGGTGCTCGCCCTCGTGGACGAGCTCGCCCGGTGCCGGGTGCTGTTCGTGAACTTCGGGGGTGGCGAGCCCCTGCTCTACCCCCACCTCTGGACCGTGGCCCGGGCCGCGGCCGACCAGGGCCTCCGGGTCAGCATGAACACGAACGGGTGGCTCCTGGACGCCGACGCCGCGGCCCGCATCCGGGAGGCCGGGTTCGCCTCGGTGGGGGTGAGCCTCGACGGCGCCACGGCCGAGGTCCACGACGCGTTCCGAAGCCGTCCCGGGAGCTTCGACCGGGCCCTGACCGCCCTGGAGCGCTTGCGGGAGGCCGGGGTCGCCTCCACCGTTTCGGCCGTGATCCACCGGGACAATGTGGGCTCCTACCGCCGGATCGTGGAACTCGCGGCCGCGCGGGGCGCGGGCACGGTGTACCTCCACAACTTCAAGTGCTCGGGCCGGGGGGCCGAGAACCGGGCCGAACTCGACCTTTCCCCGGACGAGTGGCGGCGGTTCTACGAGGACGCCCTGGCCTGGCGGGCCGAGGCCCCCGCCAAGCTCGCCTTCGACGACCCGATCCTGGCCCTCCTGGGCGAGGCCGAACCTGGGGCGGTGAAGGGGAGCACCTGCGGGAAGCTGTCGCTCCACCTGGAACCCGACGGCGAGGTGACCCCCTGCGGGTTCATCCCGGTCTCGGCCGGGAACCTCCTCGAAACCCCCCTGGACGAACTCTGGCGCACCTCGCCGGTGCTCCGGAAGATGCGGGAGAAGACCCCCCAGGGCAAATGCCGCACCTGCGGGGTGTACGGCGAGTGCCTGGGCGGCTGCACGGCCCGGGCCTTCGCCGTCACGGGCTCGTTCGACGCCCCCGACCCCCACTGCTGGGCCGGAGAGAACCGGCCCGAAGGAGAGGCGCCATGAAGAAGACGACCTACGTGAAGCCCAAGGTGGTGGGAACCTCCAGCGTCCACCCCTGCTGACGTCGGAGGCACCAGCAGAAGGGCCGGCCCCCCGGGGCCGGCCCTTCGTGCGTCCGGGCGGTTGAGGCGGGGGCGGCCGGTGTGACAGACTCCGGGCGAACCCCCGCGCCGGAGGAACCATGAAGAACCAGACGATCCTCGTCGTGCCCCGCACCGTCCTCGATCCCCTTCTGCGCCGGCCGAGGGCCCGGGTGCCGGCCGCCTCGTGGGCCGACGCAGCGGCCCGCCTGGGCTTGCGGGAGGCCCGGTGGATGCCCCGGCCCGCGGCCGAGACCGACCCGGACTGGAAGCAGGTCATTCCCTACGTGACGCTTTTCGACCCCCGGGGGCGGGTGCTCGTGTACCCCCGCCAGGGCACCGAGGCCCGGCTCCACGCCTTCTGGAGCCTGGGGATCGGGGGCCACATCGACCGGGAGGACGCGGACGGCGCGGAGGCCGGTCCGGCCCTCCTGGAGCGGGCCGCCCGGCG
>NZ_BAAHFQ010000104.1:0-10278 GCF_054681715.1 Deferrisoma sp. | reverse complement strand
TCGGAACTCCTGAGCGAAGTCCGGGCCGCCGTCGCCCCGGCGGCCTAAGCTCCCGGAAGCTCTTCCGGGGGGAAGAGCGGCCCTTCCCACCGGGGAAAGGTTTCCCCCACCTTTCCCCGGTGGAGCAGGGTTTCCACCGCACGGCATCCCTCGTCTCCCAGGTCCAAGCTGAATCGGTTCACGTAGAGCCCGATGTGGCTCCGCACGACCTCCTCGTCCATCTCCTGGGCGTGGGCCCGCACGTAGGCCATGGGCTCGTCCGGATGCGCGAGGGCGTAGGCCACGCTCTCGCGCACGAGGCGCTGGACCCGCTCCGGCTCCACCCCGGCGTCCCGCCGCAGAAGGATCCCCCCCAACGGCACCGGAACCCCGAACCGCTCCTCCCACCACGCCCCCAGATCCTCCACGGCCACGAGGCCGTGGGTCCGGTACGTGAACCGGCCCTCGTGGATCACGAGCCCGGCCGCCACCTCCCCCCGGGCCACGGCCGGCATGACCTCGTGGAACACCATGGGCACGGCCTCGAAGGGCCGGCCGGCCCGGAGGGTCAGCAGGCGGTAGGCCGTCGTGTGGAGCCCCGGCACGGCCACGGGGCCGTCGAGCAGCTCCTCCAGCGGCCGGGCCTCCCGGGCCACCAAGAGCGGCCCGCACCCCCACCCCAGGGCCCCGCCCGAACGCAGGCACCAGTACCGGGGAGCCACCGCGCCCACCACCCCGTAGCTCACCTTGGTCATGGGGAGCCGGCCCTCCAAGGCCCACCGGTTCAGGGTTTCCACGTCCTCGAGGACCGGCTCGAACCGAATCCCGCCGGTGTCGATTTTGCCGTAGACCAGCGCGTAGAAGAGGAACGTGTCGTTCGGGCAGGGCGAGTAGCCCAGGCGGATCGTGGTCATCGGGAGAGCGACTCCGTGGGTTGTGGCTGGGCGGCCAGGCGGCCCGGCTCGCCGGTCGTTCGTCGTTGGTCGTTCGTCGTGGCGAGGGATCTGACTGGTGCATCCCCGGCGTCGGAAACCGGCCGAACCTGCGCTTGAGCCGACAACATCCCCCCGTCCCAACGTCCGCACGTCCAGACGTCCGCGCGTCAGAACAGCTTGAGCTGGAGGGGAGGTTCCCCCGCCTTCCTGCGGCGTTTTGGCTTGGGCTCCGGGGCCGGTTCGGGGGCGGGGACGGGCTCCTGCGGTTTGGTGGGTCCCTCCGGCGCCAGGGACGCCTCCAGGTCCCGGAGCATCGCATCCAGGGCCGGATCGTCCCGCCGCCGCTCCTCCGTGCGGCGCACCGCCATGTGCACCGAGGTGTAGTCGAGCCCGAACCGGTCCCCGATCTCCCGCAGGGTGAGCCCGGTGTACTTACGGGCCAGGTACAGGGCGAGCTTCCGGGCCAGCACCCGCTGGAACTTGCCCCGCACCACCTGCTCGGGGCTGAGCCCCGTGTACTCGGCCACCCGGGCCACCACGGCGTCGAGATCGGCCGCGGGCTCGGGCCGGCCGAACCCGGGGAACTCCCTCAGGTCCTTGCCCTCCAGGAGGGCGAGCGCCCGCTGCCGCAGCCCGTCGCCCCCCAGCACGAGCCCCCGCCACGCCTCCTTCCAGGGGGGCGGGGACGGCGTCGCGAGCTCAGCCTCCAAGGCCTTTCGGTACGCCTCGCGCCCCCCCGCCCGGGAGAGCACCGACCGGGTCCAGACCCCCGGCATCCCGGCCCGGGGCTCCCAGTACGCCCGGGCGCTCGAGGCCGGGTACCCGGCGGGGTGATCGGCAAGCCCCCGTCGCACCGGGTTCAGGTGGACCCGGACCGAGAGCGGCACCAACCAGTCCTCGGGGTCGATCAAAAGCGCCCGGAACCGGCCCCGCAGGATCGGACCCTCCGCCTTCACCCGGGCAGTCAGGAAGGTGTTCCACCGGTGGACCGCCCGGGACAAGTTGGCCCGGGGGGTTTCGAGGAGCAGATGGTAGTGGTCGGGGAGCACGCACGCGGCGTGGACCCGCACCCCGTAGGCGTCCACGATCTCCGGAAGCCGCACCACCAACGCCGCCGCCTCGTCGGCGGTGCGGAACCACCGCCGTCGGGGCAGCGCCTTGGCGGTCACCAGGTAGGTGGCGCCGGGGAACTCGATGCGAACCGGGCGCGCCATCCGGATCTCTCCGCGTGGTGGGGACGCGAGGTGCGTGGGTTCCTATCAGGTCCGGGCCGACCGGTTCAAGCCTCCAGCGCCCGGCGCAGGAGCTCGTCGATCCCGACCCGGCCCCCGGTCCACCCGACCTCCCGGCGGTACCGGACGTCTAGGGCGTCGGCCACGGCCGCGAGGCGCCCCTCGTCGAGCACGAGGGCCCCCGGCACGCTGCGCCCGGTGAGATTGCCGAAGTTCTCGGGGCAGTGGTGGAGCACCGCCGTTCCCCCCTCCCGCCGGAGAAGGAGCAGTCCGTGGGTGCGGCACAAAAGCGGCCGGTACTCGTAAAGGAGGCAGACGCCGGAGTGGAGGAGGGGGCAGCCGGTCAGGGGGGCGTCCAGGGCCCGCCGCAAGAGCGCGACCTCTTGAGGCCCCAGCGACGAGAGGCCCTCCACCAAGTGCCCCGCCTCCACCGGCCGGAGCCGCAACACCTGGCGGCAGCACCCGTCGCACCCCGGCCGGCAGCGCACGGCCTCCCCCAAGGCCTCCCGGGTCCGGCGCCAGAACCCCTCCACTCTCCCGTGGAGGCCCAGGAGGCCCTCGCGGGTTTCGCCCTCGGGCCGGGGCGGCAGGGTCACGGTTTTTCCGGCCCCCGGTCGGCGAACGCCTTGAGAAGGTCCACCGGCACCGGGAACACAATCGTCTTGGCCCCGCTCGAGGCGCTGACCTCCAGGAGCGTCTGGAGGAACCGGAGCTGGATCGCCGTGGGTTCCTGGCCGATGGTCCGGGCCGCGGCCGTGAGCTTTTCGGCGGCCTGGAACTCGCCCTCGGCCGCGATGATCTTGGCCCGGCGCTCCCGCTCGGCCTCGGCCTGGCGGGCCATGGCCCGCTGCATCTCGCTCGGCAGGTCGATGTGCTTCAGTTCCACCGTCGAGACCTTGACCCCCCAGGGGTCGGTGTGGCGGTCGAGGATCTCCTGGAGCTTCTGGTTGATCTTCTCCCGATGGGAGAGGAGCTCATCGAGCTGGGCCTCGCCCGAGACGCTCCGCAGGGTGGTCTGGGCGAGCTGGCTCGTGGCGTAGAGGTAGTCCTCCACCTCGACGATGGCCTTCATGGGGTCGATCACCCGGAAGTACACCACCGCGTTGACCTTGACCGACACGTTGTCGGCGGTGATCACGTCCTGGGGCGGCACGTCGTGAGCCACGGTGCGAAGGCTCACCTTCACCATCCGGTCCACGAACGGGATGAGCAGGATGAGCCCCGGCCCCTTCACCCCCACGGCCCGGCCCAGCCGGAAGATCACGGCCCGCTCGTACTCCCGAAGGATCCGGATGGCCGAGACGAGGAAGACCAGAAGGACGAACACGAACACCGGCAGAAACATCACGAACCCGGGCATGGCAGACTCCTCCTTTTCAGGCTGGGAAGCTGGAAAGCTGGGAAGCTGGGAAGCTTGGAAGCTCGAAGCCTCAGCGACGGACGGTTTCAGGGCGCCAAATGTAGTACGGTCTCCCCTCGCGCTCCCTGGCCTCCGTGCTCTCCGTGTTCTCCGTGGTCTTCCTTCCTCAGGCCGACCCTTGCTCCCCCGCGGATCCGCGAGGTACCGGCCGCACGGTCAGGGTGAGGCCCTCCACGGACACCACCTCCACCTCCGCCCCGGGTTCCACCGGGTCGGGGCACCGGGCGTTCCAGTACTCCCCGTGGACAAACACCCGGCCGGGCCGGTCGGGCCCCGGGGGCTCCACCACCCGGCCCCGTTCGCCCACGAGCCCCTCGCTCCCCCCCAGCCGCCGAGCCTTCTGGGCCGCCAAGCCCTTGCCCACGGCAAAGGCGAAAAACGCCACCGTCCCGGCCACGGCCGGCACGAGCACCGTCCAGCTCACCCGGTAGTAGGCCTCGCTGGAGCGAAACAGCATGAGGCTCCCGAGCACCAGGCACACCACCCCGCCCACCGTGAGGAGCCCGAACGAGGTGATCTTGACCTCGAGGAGGAGGAGCACGAGACCCAGGAGGATCAGGAGCACCCCGCCGTAGTGGAACGGCAGGGTCTGGAGCCCCACGAACGCCAGGATGAGGCAGAGCCCGCCGAGCACCCCGGGGAAGATGGCCCCCGGGTTCGAGAGCTCGAAGAAAAGTCCGTAGAACCCAAGAAGCAGAAGGAGGTAGGCCACGTTGGGGTCCGAGAGCACCCGAAGGGCTCGGTGCCGGAGCCCCATCGGCACTGGCCGCACCCGTGCCCCCGCGACGCGGAGCTCGATCTCGGCCGTGCCGAAGGGGACCTTGCGGCCCTCCAGCTTCCCCAGGAGCTCCTCGGGCGAGGCGGCCAGAAGGTCCACCACCCCCTGTTCCAGGGCCTCCTCGGCCGCAAGGCTTCGGCTCTCGCGCACGGCCTCCTCGAACCAGGCCGGGTCTCGCCCCCGCTGCCGCGCGAGGGAGCGCAGGTACGCGGCCGCGTCCTCCTCGGCCTTCCGGGCCAGGGTGTCGTCCTCCCCCCCGCCGCCCCCCAGGGCCACCGGATGGGCGGCCCCCAGGTTCGTGCCCGGCGCCATGGCCGCCACGTGGGCGGCCGCCACCACGAAGAGGCCGGCGCTCGCGGCCCGGGCCCCCGAGGGGCCGACCCAGGCCACCACCGGCACGGGGCTTCGGAGCACGGCCCGCACGATGCGGCGCATGGAGGCGTCGAGCCCGCCCGGGGTGTCGATCCGCAGGATCACCGCCGGGGTGGCCACCGGGTCCACCTCGGCCAGGGCCTCCTCCACGTACTCGGCCGCCACCGGGCCGATCGGCCCCTCGATCTCCAAAAGGGGCACCACGGCGGCCCGGGCCGGCCCGGCGGCGAGCAGGATCAGAATCCAGAGGGACAGGAAACGGCGGGCGGGTCGCATGGCGCTCAAAATAGCACAGACTTCCCCCCAAGCCAGCCCCGCCCAGCCCCTTTCCGGAGGCGCTTTGCCGCCTTGACACCCCCCGGCGTTGCCGATACATTCGCGAGCCTTGTGGGATCGCTGAAAACCGTTGGGGTTACGTGGGGAAAGGAGGCGCACATGGCGGGCCAGGGAGACAGCCTGATCCGGAAGACCCAGAAGGGCCTTTCGGTGCTGGCGTTCGAGACCACCAAGCAGAGCCGGATTTTGAAGAAGCGGATGCGGATCGCGGCGCTCCAGAAGGAGATCAAGGCCGATCTCCGGGACCTGGGCAACCTGGTCTACAACGCCGTGGTGAACGGCCAGACCGGTATCCTCGAGGAGGAAGAGGTGAAGTTCCTCGTGGAGAGCATCCGGAAGAACCGCGAGGAGATCGAGCACCTGCGAGACGCCATCGCGCGGCTGAGCCGGGCCAAGAAGCACTTCCCAGAGGAAGAAGCGGAGGCCTTCGGGGCCGCCGAGGAGGCGCCGGCGCCCCAACCGGACGAACCGGCGCTCGCCGAGGTGGAACCCGAACCGACCCCCCCGGTGGAGGAGACGCCCGTGGAGGAGGCCCGGGACCTCGAGGAGGCGGTTCTGGAACCCGAGGCCGAGCCGAAGCCCAAGAAGGAAGAGCCCGGGGTACCCCCCCCGCCGGGCACCGACCCGGGCCACCCCGGGCCGGAAGCCGAAGGGGAGAAGTCCGAGAAATCGTAAAGGGACGAAAACGCTCCGGAATCGAGGCGGCCTTCGGGCCGCCTCTTTTTTTCGGCGAAAATCCACCGTTGACCCCAACATCTTGTTGGACTACACACAGCATCCACTAGATATTGAACCTCTTCCCGCCGATAGGAGGACCCGATGCCCCACTCGGCCGCCCGCGTGATCCCCCTGGAGATCGAACCCGCCTTTTCGCCGAACGCCCTCGTGGTGCTGGAGAAGCGCTATCTCAAGAAGGGCCCCGACGGGAAACCCACCGAGACCCCCAAGGAGATGCTCTGGCGGGTGGCCCGGGCGGTGGCCGAGGCCGACCGGTTCCACGACCCCGAGGCCGACGTGGAGCAGACGGCCGTGGCCTTCTACCAGGCGATGGCCCGGCTCGAGTTCCTGCCCAACTCCCCCACCCTCATGAACGCCGGCCGGGAACTGGGGCAGCTTTCGGCCTGCTTCGTGCTGCCCGTGGAGGACTCCATGGACAGCATCTTCGAGGCCGTGAAGAACACGGCCCTGATCCACAAGTCGGGCGGCGGCACGGGGTTTAGCTTCTCGCGCATCCGGCCCAAGAACGACATCGTACGCTCCACGAGCGGGGTGTCCTCGGGTCCCATCAGCTTCATGAAGGTGTTCGACACCGCGACCGAGATGATCAAGCAGGGGGGCACCCGCCGGGGCGCCAACATGGGGATCCTGCGGGTGGACCACCCCGACATCCTGGAGTTCATCACGGTCAAATCGAACCCGGACGTGCTCACGAACTTCAACCTCTCAGTGGCCGTCACCGAGGCGTTCATGGAGGCGGTGCGGGCCGACGGGGAGTACGACCTCGTGAACCCCCGAAACGGGGAGGTGGCGGGCCGGCTCCGGGCGCGAGAGGTGTTCGACACGATCGTGGAGGAGGCCTGGAAATCCGGGGAGCCGGGCATCGTGTTCATCGACCGGATCAACCGCGACAACCCCACCCCCCACGTGGGGGCCATCGAGTCCACGAACCCCTGCGGGGAACAGCCGCTCCTGCCCTACGAGTCGTGCAACCTGGGCAGCGTGAACCTGGCCCGCATGGCCCGGGACGGCGAGGTGGACTGGGAAAAGCTCGAGGAGACCGTCCGGCTCGCCGTGCACTTCCTCGACAACGTGGTGGACGTGAACCGCTACCCCCTGCCCGAGATCGAACGGATGACCCGGGCGAACCGCAAGATCGGCCTGGGGGTCATGGGGTGGGCCGACCTCCTCTACCAACTCGGCATCCGGTACGGCTCGGCCGAGTCGGTGGACCTCGCCCACAAGGTCATGGGGTTCGTGGACCGGGTGGCCCGGGAGGCGAGCGAGGACTTGGCCGAGGAGCGCGGGGCGTTTCCGAACTTCCGAGGCTCCATCTACGACCGGCCGGGCGCCCGCCCCGTCCGGAACGCCACCCGCACCACCATCGCCCCCACGGGCACCATCTCGATCCTCGCCGGAAGCTCCTCGGGGATCGAGCCCGTGTTCTCCCTGGCCTACGTGCGGCGGGTGCTGGACGGGGAGGAACTCGTGGAGGTGAACCCCGTGTTCGCCCGGGCGGCCCGGGAGCGGGGGTTCGACTCTCCCGAGGTCATGCGCCGCATCGCCGAGGGGGCCTCCTTGGCGGAGGTGCCCCAGGTGCCGGACGACGTGCGGGAGGTGTTCGTCACAGCCCACGACATCGACCCCAAGGCCCACCTGGAGATGCAGGCCGCGTTCCAGGAGCACACCAACAACGCGGTGTCGAAAACCGTGAACTTCCCCCGGTCGGCCACCAAAGAGGACGTGGCCCGGGCCTTCTGGCTGGCCTACGAGCTGGGGTGCAAGGGGCTCACGATCTACCGGGACGGCAGCCGGGAGAGCCAGGTGCTCGTGAAACCCTCGACCGAGGCGAAGAAGAAGACCCCGCCCGAGCCCGCACCCCGCAAGCGGGACCGGCCCCTCGTGCTCACCGGCAAGACGTACCAGATGCAGACCGGGTGCGGCCTCCTCTACGTCACCATCAACGAGGACGAGCAGGGGCTCTTCGAGGTGTTCACCACCATGGGCAAGGCCGGGGGTTGCGCCGCGAGTCAGTGCGAGGCCATCGGCCGGCTCGTGTCCCTCGCCTGGCGCTCGGGGGTGAAACCCGAGCCGGTGGTGCGCCAACTCCGGGGCATCTCCTGCCACAAGCCCGCCGGGTTCGGGCCGAACCGGGTGCTCTCCTGCGCCGACGCCCTGGCGATCGCGGTGCACCGCCACCTCGAGCCCGAGCGGGAGATCGAAAAGCACGTGGACGTGGGCGGGGCCTGCCCCGAGTGCGGCGACGCCCTGGAGCACGAGGAGGGCTGCGTGCTGTGCCGCAGCTGCGGCTACTCGGAGTGCGGGTAGGGGTCCGGGCCTTTGGCCCCGCTGGGAGGCTTGGAGGCTAGGACGCTGGGAGGCCAAAATCCTTTGTGATTCCAGCGTCAGCGGCTACCCCAACCTGTGGGAGCGGCTTCCAAGCCGCGACCGGTGTTCCTGCGGGCCTTACGGCCCGGGTTTCCCGACGCGGCCCCCTGGACTAGAATGGGGGCCGCGTCGTTTTTCGGGGAGGAGGCCCCATGAAACAAGATGAAACCGGCGAGGGGAGGGACGTCTCCCACCGGGGCTCGTGGTTTCGGCTGCCGGGGAAGACCCGGTGGCACAGCGAGGCCCACCGGGAGTACGGGGTGCTCTGGTCGCTCTGCGGGGTGCGCACCATCGCCCTCCAGGCCGAGACGAAAGAGGAGCTGGGCCCCGAAGACCAGGCCTGCGTGCGCTGCGCCGGGATGAGGGACTGACCGTGGAAGACCGCCGCATCCCGGTGGAGGAGTTCATCGACTTCCCCACCCGGTTCTCGTTCAAGGCCATCGGCCACCACACCCGGGAGTTCGCGCCGGCCGCGTTCCGGGTCGTGCGGGAGATCCTCGGCGACGACCGGGGCGTGGAGCTTCGCACCCGCCTGAGCCGCCAGGCGGCCTACATCTCGGCCACCGTGACCGCCCGGGTGGACTCGGCCGAGGAACTCCGGACCGTGTACGCCGCCCTGTGGAAGCTCGAGGGGGTGATCACGGTGTTGTGACGGCTCGGCTGCCGGGCGGCCAGGCGGCTGGCGGTTCGGCCGGTTCCGGCACCGAGCGTGCTCGTGGGGAGAGTTCGCCGATGCGTCTACGCCCGTTGTTCCTGGCCCTGGCCCTCCTGTCGGCCGCCTGCCGGCCGGTCGCGTCGGTTCGCCCGTCGGAACCGGCGGCCGAGGGGCCCCATCTTCGAAACATCCGGCAGCTCACCTTTGAGGGCGACAACGGCGAGGCCTACTTCTCCTGGGACGGCACCCGGCTCATCTGGCAGTCGAACCGGGGGGGGTACGCCTGCGACAAGATCTGGGTGATGAACGCCGACGGCACCGGAAAGCGCAGGGTGAGCCCCGACCACGGCGCCCACACCTGCTCCTTCTTCTTCCCGGGCGACCAGAAGATCGTGTACGCCTCCACGGCCCACCTGCCGGGCGACTGCCCGCCCCGCCCGGCCCCGCCCCCGGGCCGGCGGTACGTGTGGCCGCTCTTCCCCTACGACATCTTCGTGGCCGACGCCGACGGCTCGAACCCGGTGCGGATCACCGACAACCCGGCCTACGACGCCGAGCCCATCGTGTCGCCCGACGGCCGGCGGATCGTGTTCGGCTCGAAGCGCGACGGCGACTTCGACATCTACGTCATGGACGCCGATGGCTCCAACGTCCGCCGCCTCACCCACACCGTGGGCTACGACGGGGGGCCCTGGTGGTCGCCCGACGGCACGAAGATCGTGTGGCGGGCGTGGCACCCCCAGACCCCCGAGGAGCACGCCCTCTGGAAGGAGTGCATGGAAAACGACTACATCGTGCCCGTGCCCCTCGACCTCTGGGTCATGGACGCCGACGGCTCCAACCAGCGGCGGATCCTCACGAACGGCGCCACCAACTGGGCCCCGTCGTGGCACCCCGACGGCCGGCGGATCGTGTTCTCGAGCAACATGGACGACTGGCGGCCCGACATCGGCCGGTACGGCCACAACTTCGAGCTCTACCTCGTGAACCTGGACGGCACGGGGCTCGAGCGGATCACCTTCAACGACGTGTTCGACGGGTTCCCCATGTTCCGGCCCGACGGGAAGCAGCTCGTCTGGGCCTCCAACCGGAACCCGGAGAAGCCCCGGGCCACCGACATCTTCGTGGCCGACTGGGTGGAGTGATTCCGGCGTGGGCCGCGACCTTGGCCTGCGGTGCCCGGTGACCGGCCGGGGGCCGCACACGGGAACCCGCCGGCTCCCCCTCCCCCTGTCCCCCTCCCACAGGGGGAGGGGGGACCGTTTCGCGGCGGCAGTGAGCCGGGCGCCGTCTACCTCCCTCTCACCCCTGGGGGGGAGAGCGCCCGCGTGTGGGGGCACCCCAAGCCCCACCCCCGCCCCCTGCCCCCTTCCCACGGGGGGAGGGGGGACCGTTTCGCAACGACAAGGAGCCGGGCGCCGTCTAGCTCCCTCTCCCCCCTGGGGGGGAGAGGGCCGGGGTGAGGG
>NZ_BAAHFQ010000103.1:0-10645 GCF_054681715.1 Deferrisoma sp. | reverse complement strand
GGACGACGGGGCCATCGTGATCCGGGCGGCCGCGGTCTATCCGCTCGAAACCTATTCCGACGAACGCGTCGCGGAGTTTCTGGCCGGCGACGAGATGTCCGAAGAGGACCGCAAGCGCCTCGCGAGCCTCCTCGGATCCCGGCGATGAGGCCCTCCCTCTTCCTGGACGCCAACGTCCTGTTCACGGCCGCCCACAACCCCGGGGGGTATTCCCGGGCCCTGTTCTCCCTGGCCGAAGCGGGGTTCTGCGCTCTCTTCACCTCCGCGTTCGCCGCCGAGGAGGCCCGTCGCAACCTCTTGCGAAAAACGCCGGGCCGGAACCCGGACTGGAACCGCCTGATTCCCCTCGTTTCCCTGGGGCCCGAACCGCCCCCGGCCCTGCTCGAGCGGCTCGGGGGAACAGGACTTCCGGACAAGGATCTTCCCATCCTGGCGGCCGCCGTGGCCTCCCGCTGCGACGGGTTGGTCACCGGAGACCGGAGGCATTTCGGCCCCCTGCTCGACCGGGAGGTCCACGGGGTGCAGGTGCTCACACCCCGGGCCGCCTTCCACGCCATCGTCGACCGGGCCGCGGGGCGAGGGAATCCGTGATCCTCTCCCCCGGCCAGCGCCGGATGGTGCTCGCCACCCTCCTCTTTACCGTGATGGGCGCCCTGGTCAAGCACCTGCGGCCCATCCCGGCCCACGAGGTGGTGTTCTTCCGGGCGCTGGTGTCCCTCGTGGCCTGCGGCTGGATGCTCCGGCGGGCCGGGAGAAGCCCGTGGGGCACCCACAAGGGGCTCCTCCTCGCCCGGGGGGCCGCGGGCACGGCAGCCCTCCTCCTTTACTTCTACACCCTCCAGCACATGCCGCTTGCCACCGCGGTGACCGTGCAGTACCTCTCGCCGCTGTTCACCGTGGCCCTCTCGGGGCTCTGGCTCCGGGAAGCCGCCTCGGGCCGGCAGTGGGTCGGGTTCGTCGCCTGCTTCGCCGGGGTCGCGCTCCTGAAGGGGTTCGACCCCAGGGTCGGCTGGGCCGTGCTGGGAATCGGGATCGCGGCCGCGCTGCTCTCGGCCCTGGCCTACAACCTGGTCCGGCGCCTGGCCGGGCTCGAGGATCCCCTCGTGGTCGTCCTTTACTTCCCCCTGGTGACCCTGCCCGTGGTGGGGCCCTACACCCTCACCCACTGGGTGTGGCCCCGGGGATGGCAGTGGGTCTGGCTCGTGGCCGTGGGGCTCCTCACCCAGGCGGCCCAGGTCCAACTGACCCGGGCCTACCACCTGGAACCGGCCTCCCGGGTGAGCCACCTCTCCTACCTGGGCTCGGTGTTCGCCCTCGGCATCGGGTACCTCGCCTTCGGCGAGGCGCTTCCCCCGGGCGCCCTGGTGGGCCTCGGCCTCGTCCTCCTGGGGTTGGTCCAGGCCACCCGGGCCGGTAGCACGAAATAGCCCGTTTGGTGGCACGGGAGTTTCCGGGTACACTTTGGGACTTCGGCCGGCGGTCCGCGGTCTGCGGTCTTCGGTCGGAGGGCGACCCGCCGTTCCCGCTCCCCCAGACCATGGGGAGGCCGGGCTGCTGGGGAGCCGACATCTTTCGATGTGTCAGCAGCTTCACCCGGCCCACCCTGTGGGAGCGGCTTCCAAGCCGCGACGCCGTTCCCCTCGGGCCTTCGGCCCGGATCGCGGCGTGGACGCCGCTCCCACACTGGGCCCTGACCCGGCCGTCCCGCCCCACGGTCTGCAAAGCACCGCGGAGCGGGGGTTCCCACTCAACCCGGAGCAGCATGCCAGCCAGCCAGCACCCACAGCCCGCCCGGGGCGTCATCGCCCTCATGGGGTCCGGCGAGTTCACGGCCACCATGGTGGAGGTCCACAAGGCCCTCCTGCGCCGGGCCGGGCCCCGGGCCGTGTTCCTGGACACCCCGGCCGGATTCCAGTTGAACGCCGACCAGATCGCCGAGAAGGCCCAGGCCTATTTCCGGGATCGGGTGGGCCACCCCCTCGAGGTGGCCTCGTTTCGCCGGCGCGACGTCTCCCCCCTGGAGGCCGAGGAGGCGTTTCGGACGCTCCGCACGGCCGATTACGTGCTCGTGGGGCCGGGGAGCCCCACCTACGCGCTCCGCCACTGGCGCGACACCCCGATTCCCCAG
The DNA here is from genome assembly GCF_054681715.1 of Deferrisoma sp. NCBI lineage: Bacteria > Pseudomonadati > Thermodesulfobacteriota > Deferrisomatia > Deferrisomatales > Deferrisomataceae > Deferrisoma > Deferrisoma sp. The sequence continues at coordinate 8,517 of NZ_BAAHFQ010000103.1, read as the reverse complement.
ATCCTCACCGAGCGCATCCGGGCCGGGGCATGCCTCGTGGCCGCGAGCGCCGCGGCCCTCACGGTGGGCCGGTTCACGCTGCCCGTGTACGAGATCTACAAGGTGGGGGAGGAACCGTTCTGGGCCGAGGGCCTCCATCTCCTGGGCGCCTTCGGCCTGGACCTCGTGGTGGTGCCCCACTGGAACAACGCCGAGGGCGGCACCCACGACACCCGGTTCTGCTACATGGGGGAACCCCGGTTCCGGGACCTCGAGGCCCGCCTGCCCCCGGGACAGGGCATCCTGGGCCTCGACGAGCACACGGCCGCCATCCTGGACCTGGGGGCCGGCGAGGCCGAGGTGCGCGGGATCGGGGGACTCACGGTTCGCCGCGACGGCCGGGAGCGGCGTTACCCGGCCGGCACCCGGCTCCCCCTGGCCGAACTCCTCGAGGAGATCGGCGGCACGGCGGGCCCGGATGCCGAACCGGGGCCGGCAGCGGAGGTCGCCCCGACCGGGGAGCAGGCGGGCTTTTGGGACGAGGTGCACCGGCTCGACGCCCGGTTCCACGAGGCCCTCGAGCGGGGGGACGCCCGGGCCGCCGTGGAGAGCCTGCTGGATCTCGACCGCCGGGTGGCGGCCGAGCCCGACGAGGCGGCCCGGGCCGAGGCCCGGGAGGTCCTGCGGGAGGCGATCGTGCTCCTCGGGGCCGAGGTGCTCCGGCGGCCACCGAGCGCCGAGGCCTGCCTCGCCCCCCTCGTGGAGGCCCTGGTGGCGGCCCGGGAGCGGTACCGAAAGGACCGGCGCTGGGCCGAGGCAGACGCCATTCGCGACGCCCTGACCGGGGCCGGGGTGACCGTGGAGGACACCCCCGAGGGGCCCCGCTGGAGGCTCTCGTGACGGAAACGGCCGAGGCTCGGGCGGTCCCCGACGGCGTGTTGGGGGAGGCGGAACGGGGCGGGCTTCGCTGGCCGGCCCCCTTCACGACCCCGGGCTGGGTGGACGCCTGGGCGTCCACCGTCGGGCGGGGAGATTCCGTGACCTGGATCGTGCCCCGGGAGGGGAACACCCCGATCGCCGCCCTGCCGGTGGTGCTCCGGGGCGACGAGGCCCGGGTGGCGGGGAGCCCCGACCTGTGCGATTACGCCGACCTGGCGGTCTCTCCCGGCCGGGAGCGGGAGGGCTGGGAGGGGGTTCGGGCCCTCCTGCGGGACCGGGGGGTTCGTCGGCTTACGGCCGAGGCGGTGCGCCCCGACGCGGACCTCCTTCGGGCGGCCCGGGCCACGGGCTGCGAGGTGAGAACGACGCCCGCGGGGGTCACGGTGGAGATGCCCCTTCCCCCCACCTGGGAGGGGTACCTTTCGGGGCTCCCCAAACACGAGCGCCACGAGGTCCGCCGGAAGATCCGGCGGCTCGGGGAGGCCGGTTCGGTGACCTGGCGCCGGTCCCGGAGGCCGGACGCCGACCTTACGGTGTTTTTCCGGCTGTTCGCCGAAAGCCGTCCGGACAAGGGCGCGTTCCTCACCCCGGCCCGCCGGGCGTTTTTCGAGCGGATCGCGCGGGTTCTGGCCGCTGCGGGCGCCCTGGACCTCGGCGTCCTGGAAGTGGACGGCGAACCCGTGGCGGCCACCTTCGGGTTCACCTGGGACGACACGGCCTATCTCTACAACAACGGGTTCGCCCCCGCCTGGGCCGGCCGCAGCGCCGGGCTGGTGGCCAAGACCTTCTCGATCCGAGACGCCATCGAACGGGGCTGCCGGCGGTACTCGTTCCTGCGGGGGGACGAACCCTACAAATTCCGCCTGGGCGGCCGGCCCGTGCCGCTCCTGGGCCTGACGGTGCGCCCATGACCCGCTCTCCTTCCTCCCCCGCGCCGCTTCACCTGGCGCTCCTGTGCCTTCACTCGAGCCCCCTGGGCCGGCTCGGCGCCCGGGACACGGGCGGCATGAGCGTCGTGGTGCGGGAGGCGGCCCGCCACCTGGCCCTGCGGGGGCACCGGGTGGACGTGTTCACCTCGCCCCCGGGGGCCCTGCGAAACGGGGTGCAGGAACTCTCCCCCGGGGTACGGCTGGTGGAACTCGACCCCGGGGCACCGGACCGGGCCGGGCTCCCGGAACGGGTGCCGGCGATCGCCCGGCGGATCGAGGCGTTCCGCCGGCGGGCGGGGGCCCGCTACGATCTGGTGCACAGCCACTACTGGATCTCGGGCCTCGCGGGGGAGGTCCTGGCCCGCGCCTGGGGGGTGCCCCACGTGGTGACCTTCCACACCCTCGCCGCGGCCAAGAACGCCCTCGCCTGCGGGGAGGACGAGCCCCCGGCCCGGGTGCGGGCCGAGGCGCGCCTCGCCCGGACCGCCGGCCGGGTCACGGTGCCGAGCCGGGCCGAACACGAGGCCACGACGGCGGTGTTCCCCGGCCTTGCTCCGGCGCGGGTGCCCTGCGGGGTCGATCCCGGGCGATTCCGCCCGGTGCCCCCGGCGCCCAGGCCCCGGGATCGGCGCCTGCTCCTCTACGTCGGCCGGATCACCCCGGTGAAGGGGCTCGACGTGCTCCTGGCCGCGGCGGCCCGACTGCCGTTCCCGTGGGAACTCTGGGTGGTGGGGGGCGAGGGGGAGCCCGACGCCCTGCGGGTCCGCGCCATGGCCCGGGCGGCGGGGGTGGACGGTCGGGTGCGGTACCTGGGCCCCCGCCCCCAGGCGGACCTCCCGGCCCTCTACGCCGCGGCCGACGCCGCGGTGGTGCCGAGCCGGTACGAGAGCTTCGGCCTCGTGATCCTCGAGGCCCTGGCCTGCGGGACCCCCGTCGCGGCGAGCCGGGTGGGGGTGGCCGAGGAGGCGATCGTCCCCGGCCAGAACGGCGCCCTCAGCCCCCCGGAGGACCCCGGGGCGCTGGCCCGGGCGATCGCCGGCGCCGCCGCGCTCGAGCGGGACCCGGACCGCATCCGCCGGACCGTGGCCGGGTTCGGGTGGGCCGAGGCCTCCGGCCGCCTGGAAACCCTCTACCTGGACCTCCTCCGCCCCCGCACCGCCCGGGCGGCGGAAGGGTGATGCTATTGCTCCAGCGGCTGAATAGGAACGGTCCGGGGCATGGGGCCTGCTGGAGCGCCGGACGTGGCTCCTCACGTCGCCGCGCCCCCACCAAGTTTGGATCGCCTTGGAAGATCCCCAGGAGCCCTGTGGGCCCCGCGACGCAGGACAGTAACGTCAGAGGCAGGGCTCGGGGGTGGGAGCGGCGTCCACGCCGCGATTCCGGGCCGAAGGCCCGAAAGAAGGGGCGTCGCGGCTTGGAAGCCGCTCCCACGGGTCGGGACAGATGCTAACGCTGGAATCACAAAGGATTTTAGCGTCCCAGCGTCCTAGCCTCCTGGCGTCCTAGCAGGAAGTTACTGGGAAAAATCAGGAACTTCCGCCACCCGTGCGCCGGCCTACCGGGTTGGCACCGGCGTGAGAAGGCGCTACCGGGACCAACCCCCCACCCGCTTCAGGCAATCGGAAAGGAGACCCGACCGTGCCCCCCACCCCGTCGTCGAACCCGAAGGACGTCTCCCCCGTCGATCTCCTCGTGATCGCGGCCCACCCCGACGACGCCGAGATCGGGGCCGGCGGCACCGTGGCCCGCTGGGCCGCGGAGGGCCGCCGCGTGGGGTACCTGCTCGTCACGAGCGGGGAGAAGGGCACCGACGACCCGGCGGCCGACCCGCGGGAACTGGCCCGGACCCGGGAGGCCGAGCAGCGGGCCGCGGCCCGGGTGCTCGGCGTGGCCGAGGTGGTGTTTCTCCGCTATCCCGACCAGGGGGTGGAGGACACGCCCGAACTCCGAAAGGAGATCGTGCGGTGGCTCCGGGCCTTCCGGCCCGAGGTGGTGCTGACCTTGGACCCCTACCGCCGGTACCTCTGGCACCGGGACCACCGGATGGTGGGCCAGGTGGTGCTGGACGCGGTGTTCCCCTACGCCCGGGACCCCCTGGCCTACCCCGACCTCCTGGCCGAGGGGCTCCGGCCCCACAAGGTGCGGGAGGTCTGGTGCTGGGCCAGCGAGGACCCCAACCACCGGGTGGACATCACCGGGGTGTTCGACCGAAAGGTGGAGGCCCTCCGGTGCCACCGAAGCCAGCTCACAGGCCTCCCCTTCGCCGATCCGGCCGAGTGGCTCCGGCAGAAGGCCCGGGAGGCGGCCGCCGGAACGGACTACGACCTCGCCGAAGCGTTCCACCGCGCCGTGGCGCTGCCGTAGCCGCGATCCGGGCCGAAGGCCCGAAAGGAAATGCGTCGCGGCCTCGGGGGACGCTCCCACAAGGTAGGCACCGGCGCCAACGCTGGAATCACCGAAGCTTTTCGCGTCCCAGCGTCCTAGCGTCCCAGCGTCCTAGCGTTCGAGCGTCCGAGCGTCGATACCCCGCCACCCGGGCGCGGCCGTCGGGCATGACCTCCACGAGCACGATCGACCCCGGCTGGGGGTACCCGTCGGGGATGCCGCAGGGCTGGAGGGCCGCCTTCCGCCGCGGGTCCAGGGGCAGGCCGGAAAGCCGCATCACCAGGAACGCGAGCGGGTCGCCGTGGGTCACGGCGGCCACCGCGGCCCCGGGCCGCCGCCGGGCCGTGCGCCGCAGGAACCGCTCCATCCGGTCCGCCACGCCGCCGGGCTGCTCGAACCCGGGACCCGACCCGGTGTAGAAGTCCTCCCCCGCGGCCCGGGCCTCGGCCAGGGACCGGCCCTCGAAGGGGGTCCGGACCTCGTGGAGGAGCCGGGAGATCCGGAGCCGGAGGCCCGGGTGGCGGGCCAGGATCTCCCGGGCCGTCTGGCGCGCCCGAAGAAGCGGGCTCGCCCAGACCTCGGCCAGGGGCTCCGCCGCCAGGATCTCGGCCGCCCGCCGCGCCTGCTCCCTCCCCTCGGGGCTCAGGCCGAACCGGGGCAGCCGGCCGTAGAGGACGCCGCCGGGGTTTTCCACCTTGCCGTGGCGCACCAGGAACACCCGGGTGGGTCGGGGCTCCCTCTCCATGACTCCTCCTTGACGGGCGGCCGGCACCTCTGCTACCCACAACCGACCCGCTGGATGTCTTCCCCCGAACGGAAAGGATAACGTACCGTGGCGCTCGCGAACGAACACTACCTCAAGCTCAAGGCCGGTTACCTCTTTCCCGAGATCGCCCGCCGGGTGAACGCCTTCGCCCAGGCCCACCCGGAGGCCCGGATCATCCGCCTCGGCATCGGCGACGTCACCCGGCCGCTGGTGCCGGCCGTGGTCGAGGCCTTCCACGCGGCCGTGGACGAGATGGCCCGGCCCGAGACGTTCCGCGGGTACGGCCCCGAGCAGGGCTACCCCTTCCTCATCGACGCGATCCGGGAGAAGGCCTACGCCCCCCTGGGGGTGGACCTGCGGCCCAGCGAGATCTTCATCTCCGACGGGTCGAAGTGCGACACCGCGAACATCCTCGACATCTTCGGCCTGGAGAACCGGGTGGCCATCTGCGACCCGGTCTACCCGGTTTATAACGACACCAATGTGATGGCCGGCCGCACCGGCCCGGCCGACGAGCGCGGGTATTACGAGGGCATCGTGTACCTGCCCTGCACGGCCGAGAACGCCTTCATCCCCGAACTGCCCCGGGAGCGGGTGGACCTGGTGTACCTGTGCTACCCCAACAACCCCACGGGCGCCGTGGCCACCCGGGAGCAGCTGGCCCGGTGGGTGGAGTACGCCCTGGAGCACGACGCCGTGATCCTCTACGACGCGGCCTACGAGGCGTTCATCACCGAGCCGGGCATCCCCCACTCCATCTACGAGATCCCCGGGGCCAAGCGCTGCGCCATCGAGTTCCGGAGCTTTTCCAAAACGGCCGGGTTCACGGGGGTCCGCTGCGCGCTCACCGTGGTGCCCGAGGACCTCACGGCCCGCACCTCCGCAGGCGAGCGGGTGAGCCTCAACAAGCTCTGGAACCGCAGGCAGTCCACCAAGTTCAACGGGGTGAGCTACCCGGTGCAGCGGGCCGCGGCCGCCGTGTACTCCGACGAGGGGTGGGCCCAGGTAAGCCGGGAGATCGCCTACTACATGGAGAACGCCCGGATCATCCGCGAGGGGCTCGCCGCGGCCGGCATCACCTGCTACGGCGGGGTGAACGCCCCCTACATCTGGCTCAAGACCCCCGACGGGCTCACGAGCTGGGAGTTCTTCGACCGGCTCCTGGAGGAGTGCCACGTGGTGGGCACGCCCGGGAGCGGGTTCGGCCCGAGCGGGGAGGGATACTTCCGGCTCTCGGCCTTCGGCGACCGGGCCAACGTGGAGGAGGCCGTGGGCCGGATCCGGGAGCGGTGGGGCCGATGAACTCCGGCCCGCGCAAGGCCGTGGTGCTCCTGAGCGGGGGCCTCGACTCGGCCACCTGCCTCGCCGTGGCCCGGGCCGAGGGGTACGCCTGCCACTGCCTGAGCTTCGCCTACGGCCAGCGCCACGGCGTGGAACTCGAGGCGGCCCGGCGGGTGGCCGAGGCCCTCGGGGCCGAGGAGCACAAAGTGATCCGGCTCGACCTCCGGGCCTTCGGGGGCTCGGCCCTCACCGACGACATCGAGGTGCCCCGGCCGGCCGACGAGGGCGAGATCGGCAGGGAGATCCCGGTCACCTACGTGCCCGCCCGCAACACCATCTTCCTGTCGTTCGGGCTCGCCTGGGCCGAGGTGCTCGGGGCCTTCGACCTCTTCATCGGCGCGAACGCCCTCGACTACTCGGGCTACCCCGACTGCCGGCCGGAGTTCCTCGAGGCGTTCGAGCGGGTGGCGAACCTGGGCACCAAGGCAGGGGTCGAGGGCCACCGGTTCCGGATCCACGCCCCGCTGCTGCGGCTCACCAAGGCCGAGATCATCCGCAAGGGGATCGCGCTCGGGGTGGACTACGGCCTCACGCACTCGTGCTACGACCCGGACCCCGAGGGCCGGGCCTGCGGCGCGTGCGACAGCTGCCTGTTGCGGAAGAAGGGGTTCCGGGAGGCGGGGGTCCCCGACCCGACCCGGTACCGGGAGTGCTATTAACCCGGCGTCAATAGATGCGCGCAAGGAGATCGCGAGGGCATGGGGCCTGCTTCCGGCCGTGCGTGAGTGCGGCATCCGGCTTACGCTGCATCCGGCACTCAGCCGGATGGACGAAACCACTCGAAAACCCTACGCGTTTTCGTCAGCCCGCTTGGCCGGAAGAGTCCCAGCTGTTGGCTGAGTGCCGGATGCAGCGACTTTAGGAGCCACGCCCGGCGCTCCAGCAGGCCCCATGCCCCCGACCGTGTCTATTTAGCCACCGAAGTAATAATGCCTTCGAAAGCATTGCCGGCGGCCGGTGGGGGCCCGGTTCCGGCCGGGTGCGCTACTCCTCGATCACGATCGCGCCCGGGGCGCACTCGGCCGCGGCCTTGCGCACCGCCTCCTCGTGCTCGGGCGGCACCACGTCGACCTTCACGACCCCGCGGAGCTTCTGGTCGTCGTAGTCGAACACCTCGGGGCAGACCTTGTGGCAGTTGCCGTCGCCCATGCACAGGTCGTAGTCGATGCGGACTTTCATGGAATCCTCCTGAGGGACTCGGGCCGGCCACGCCGACCCCGAAGTTGCAACGGGTTGGGGGAGGATACAGCGACCCCACCACCTGTCAAACGGGGGCGGGCCAAAGGCTGGGGGGAATGGTGAATGGTTTTCCGGTGGTTCCTACGTTCCCCCTCTCTCCTTCGGACGAGGGGGTGAGGGGGCAACGCCGTCGCGCCGGGGGGCGCCCCGGGTTCGTTCGACCCTGACACGGATCCCCTCCAGGGGTCAGGGAATCTGCCGTGGCAACATGGTCGGGCGGTCCTCCGACCCCCAGGCCCTGGGCCGCAGGATGGAGAGGACCACCAGGATGCAGGACAAACCGGATTTCGCCGCCCAGCTTCCCAGCTTTCTAACCTTCTAGCCGTTCCGCCGAAGCCCATGTACCGCCACCTGCCCAACGCCCTGACCGCGAGCCGGATCGTGCTGGTACCGTTCCTCCTGTGGCTTCTGGCCGAGGAACGCTACGGCGCGTCGCTGGTGCTGTGCGCCGTGGCCGGGGTGACCGACGCCCTCGACGGGTTCCTGGCCCGGCGGTGGAACCAGGTAACCCGGCTCGGGGCCGTGCTCGATCCCATTGCCGACAAGGTCCTGGTGGTGGGAAGCGTGGTCGTGCTGGCCGGGCAGGGCCGAGTGCCGGCATGGCTCGCGGGGCTCGTGGTGGGCCGCGACGCCCTCATTCTGGGGGGCGCCGTGGTGTACCGGGCCGTGACCGGGGAGCTCGAGATCCGGCCGACCTTGTTGAGCAAGGTGAACACCTTCCTCCAGATCGTGGTCCTGGTGGCCGCCATTCTCGACGGCGCCGGACTCTCCCTGGGCCCGGTGCTCGGCTGGGGGTTCGTGGCCGCCGGCATCACCACCGCCGGGTCGGGCCTCCACTACCTCCTGGCCTGGACGGTCAAGGCCTTCTCCCGGCCCGCGGGGGGCGATTCGCGCCCGTGACCCCCCTCACCCCGGCCCTCTCCCCCTGAGGGGGAGAGG
>NZ_BAAHFQ010000102.1:0-10707 GCF_054681715.1 Deferrisoma sp. | reverse complement strand
GTTCGTCGGCCCGTGGGTTCGTTCCACGCTTCCTCCGGACGCTCGGTCGCCCTCACGCCCTTGCGCTTCCCTTCCCTCGTCGTGACCTACTCGGGGGAGGACTTTCACCTCCAAGCCAGTGCCCATGCCGGGCGTACAGAACCGGACCCGGCCCCGGGGCGGGTCCTTGAGCCGCCACCCCTCGCCCGTCCGCTCGAACCACCGGTCCCGCCGCTCGGCCGGGGTCATCCGCAGGGCCCCGTCGGAGTACACGGCCCGCTCGGCCGCGGCCAGGGCCCCCCGGTCGATGTCGGAGGCCCAGATCTCCAGCCGGTCGGCCACGCCCCGCTCCTCGGCCAGGATGGCCAGGGTGTAGGGCTCGGCGCCGGTGGAGCAGGCAACCGACCACACCCGCGCCGTCTCCTCCCTCCGGGGGAGCCAGTGGTCGAGCAGCGCCTCCAGGGGTCCGGCCTCCCGGAAGAAGTACGTCTCGTTGACCGTGAGTTCCTCCACGGCCCGCTGGAGCTCGTCGCGGCCGTCGGGGTCGTATTTGAGGTGGTAGTAGTAGTCCAGGAACCCCGGCAGCCCCAGGGCGGCCACCCGGCGGCCCAGCCGTTCGGCCACGAACTCCTTGCGGGGCGCGTCGAACCGGATCCCGGCGTAGTCCTCCACCAGGCCCGTCAGGAGCCCGAACACCCGGTCGTCGAGCCGGAGCGGGCCGGCCGGCGCCAGGGTCATGCGGCCTCCCCCAGGGCCTGGGTGCAGGCGGCCCGCAGCAGCGGGTCCACGGCCCGGTCCCGCAGGGCCGCGATCCGGTCGCGCACCCCCTCGATGCCGGACCGGGCCAGCCCGGTCACGGCAGCCGCCGCCACGGCCGGGTCGGGGTCGGCCAGGGCGTCCACCAGGCGCTCGGCGGCCGCCCGGGTGCGGGCCTCGGCCAGGGCCTCGGCCGCCGCCCGCCGCCGGGTCGCGTCGGGCTCGGCCAGGAGCGCGGCCACGGCGTCCGGGTGGTTCCGGGCCAGTTCGGCCAGGGCCGCCTTCGCCTCGGCGCGGTCGCTCGGCACGGCCGCCCGCTCGGCCAGGACCGCGGCGGCCGCCACCGACCCCGTGGCCCCCAGGGCCTCCAGGGCCGAGCGCCGCAGGTCCTCGGCGAACCGCAGGCGCTCCGCCAGGGCCGGCACGGCCTCGGCCCACCCGGCCAGGCTCGCGGCCGCGGCGGCCCGCACCGGGGCCTCGGGCCGGTCGAGGCCCCGCAGCAGGGCCTCGAGGCTCGCGGCCGTGCGGGTGCGGCCCAGGGCCCGGGCGGCCGCGGCCGCGGCCTCGGGCTCCGGGTCGTCCATGCCCGCCACCAGGGCGGCCGTCTGGGTCGGGTGGGTCGCGCCGGCGAGCGCCCCGTAGGCCTCGATCCGCACGGGCGGGAGGGGGTCGTTCGCCAGCTCCCGGGCCACCTCCCGCAGGGCCTCCGACCGGCGGTGCCGCAGGCTCCGCAGGACGTCGAGCCGCACCCAGGGATCGGGGTCGGCCACGAGTTCCAGGAGCACCGCCTCGGCCCCGGGGTCGGCCACGTCCCGCAGGGCCCGGACGGCCGCCCGTCGCTCGGCGGCCCGGTCGGTGCGGAGCACCGCCCTCAGGCGCTCCAGCACGCCGGGGAGTTCCAGGTACGGGAGGGCCTCGATGGCCGCGAGCCGCACCCGGGGTTCGGGGTCGCCGAGGCACGCCGCCACCCGGCCGGCGGTCTCGGCGAACCCGAAGTACCCCAGGATCCGCACGGCCGCCTCCCGCCGGGCCGGGTCGGGGCTGTCCAGGAGTTCGGGCACGAGTTCCAGGGCCCGGTCCCCCCCCCAGGGAGTTCACGGCCGCCACCAGGGCCAGGCGCACCTCGGGCTCGGGCTCGCCCAGGCGCTCCACGAGGTCGGTCACCACCCCGGGGTTCCCGAGGCCGGCCAGGGTCTCGGCCGCCAGGAGCCGCACGGTCCGGTCGGGGTGGTCGAGGCACGGGACCACGGCCCCGGCGTGCTCGGCCCGGCCCAGGACCCGCAGGGCCCGGAGGCACGCGGCCACGGTGTCGGGGTCGGGGTCGGCCAGGCGCTCCACCAGGAGCCCGGCCGGGTCGCCCCCCCCGGTCTGCAGGGCCCCCACGGCCGGGTCCCGGAGCGCCGGATCGGAGAGGAACCCGGCCAGCACGCGGCCGCCCTCGATCCCGGGGAGCCACGCCAGCACCCGGCACACGGCCTCGGGGGCTTGCCGGGCCGCCTCGGGGGCCGCGGCCGCAAACCGCCGGGCCGCCCCGGGCCGGGCCTCGAGGGCCGCGGCGATGCGGCGGCGAAGCCCGGGCCCCAGCCGCCCCTCCAGGGCCGCCAGGGTCTCGGCCACCCGGGCGGTCAGGCCGGGGTCGGCCTCCTCCAGGAGCCCCACCAGGGGCTCCACCGACCGGGCCCGGCCCACGGTCGCCAGGGTTTCCACGGCGGCCGGGCGCACCTCGGGCCGGGTGAGGCACTCGAGCACCGGCTCCTCGGCCAGGGGGTTCCCCAGGCTCCTGAGGCCCCCCAGGGCCGGGATCATCTCGAAGGGGTCGCCACTGTGCACCCCCCGCACCAGGGGCCACAGGGACTCGGGCCGGCCCTGGAGGCCCAGGGCCTCCAGGGCGGCGAACCGCACGTTGGGGTCGGGGTCGCGGGCGAGCCGGGTCAGGATGCCGAAGGCCTCCTCGGTGGGCACGTGCCCCAGGAGCTGGGCCGCGTAGATCCGCACCTCCGGCGCCGGGTCCTCGGCCAGGCCCTCCAACGCCTCCTCGGGCCCGTACCCCGCGGCCGAGAGCACCTGCACGGCCGCGGCCGGGAGGTGGGGGTCGTCCCCGGCGCGCCGCAGCCGCAGGAGCAGCTCGGCCCAGACCTCGGGGCGGTTCTCCCGGAGCAGGGCCTCGGCCGCGGCCTTGCGCACCCGCCAGTCGGGGCTCGAAAGGTCCTCGAGCCGCGCCTCGATCTCGCCCGGTTCCCGACTCACGACGCCCTCCTCCGCCTCATTCCTTCCCCTTCTCCGGGGGCCGCACGGTCTCCTCCAGCCGGGCCACGGTCTCGGTCTGGTCCCGGAACAGGCGCCCGAGCTCCTGGATGCCCTGGCGCAGGCCCCGCACGGCCGTGGCCAGCTCCTCGGCCGTGCGGGTCTGGTCCTCCACGGCCCGGGCCTGCATCTCGGCCGTGTCGGCCAGCCGGTCGGCCTCGCCGGCCACCGCCTCCACGGTCTTCACCTGCTCTGCCGTGGCCCGGGCGGTCTGGGCCGCGAGCCGGCGCATCTCGGCCACGGCCTTGGCCACCTGGTCGGCGGCGGTGGCCTGGGCCTCCAGCCCCGCCCCCACCCGGGCCGCCAGGGCCGTAAGGGCCTCGGCCTCGGCCCCGACCCGCTCGCCGGTCTCGGCCGCGTCGCGGCCCACCCGCTCCACGGTGCGGGCCTGGCGCTGCATGTCGCCCACGGCCTGGGCGATCTGGTCGGCGGCGGCCGTGAGCTCCCGCATGGCCTGGGCCACCTTCTCCACCAGGGCCGAGGTTTCGGCCGAGGCGCCCTTGACCTTCTCGGCCACGGCCGACTGGGTCTTCAGGCTCTGGACGGTGGAGGCCACGGCCCGGCGCATGTTGGCCGCCGCCTCGGTCACCTGACGGGCCGCGGCCGTCTGCTCGGCCACGGCCTTTCGCACCCGGTCCGCCGCCTCGCCCGTGGTGCGGGCCGCGGCCACGATGGACTGGGCCGCCCGGCTCTGGTCGGCCGCGGCCACCTTCACCTCGCCCGCCATGCGGCGCAGCCCCTCCATCTCGGCGGCCGCCTCGGCCACGGTCTGGGTCTGGGCCCGGGCCCCCTGGACCAGTTCCTCGCCCTTGGCCCGCACGGCCCGGACCTGGCCGATGAGATCCCGGGTGGCCCGGAGCTGCTCCCCGGCCCGGGCCGCCTCGATGCTGGCGTTCAGGGAAAGGAGGTTCGTGCGCTCGGCCAGGAGCGAGATCGTGCCCACGATCTCGCCCATCTCGTCGCCCTGGCGCTCCACCTGGCGCACCACCTCGGCCGACCGGCCCATGGCCGCCTCCACGGCCCCCAGGGCGTCCAGGGCCCCGGCCACGCGCTCCCCGCCCCGGCGGGCCTCGCCCACGGCGGCGTCGGCCTCCCGGCCCGCGGCGTCCAGGACCTCGTCGGTGCGCTGGACCGAGCGCTCGAGCTCCTCGGCGGCCGAGGCCGCCTGCTCCATGAGGCCCCCCACCTCGGCGGCCGTCCCGGCCGTCTGCTCCACGAACCGGGCGGCGCCGGCCACCCGGTCGGCGGCCGTGTCCACCGACCGGGCCATGGCCTCCACCGTGCGGGCCACCTCCTCGGCCGAGGCCGCCATCTCGTTGGCCGCCGACCCCGCCTCGGCCACCTGCCGGGTCATCTCCTCCGACATCTGGTCGGTGGACTCCAGGGAGCGGCTCATCTCCTCCATGGCGGCCGAGGTCTGCTCCACCCCGGCGCCCACGTCGTCCGCGTCCCGGGCGAGGGCCCGCACCCCCTCGGCGAACTGGGCCACGGCCTCGCCGGTGTCCCGGGCCGAGGCCCGCATCCGCTCGGCGTCGGTCGCCACCGACTTGGCGGCCCGGGCCACCTCCTCGATGGCGGCCCCGGTCTCGTTCACGCTCGAGGCGTTGGTCTCGGCGGCCCGGGCCATGTCGGCCGCCATGGCCCGGACCACCCGGGCGGCCTCGCCGAACCGGGCCGCTGCGGCCTTGAGCTCCCGGCCCTCGGCCGCGAGGCTCTCGATGCCCCGGGCCATCTCCTCCACGGCCGACCCGGTCTCCTCCACGTTGGAGGCGAGCTCGTTGGTGTCGCTCGCCACCGTGGCCAGGGACTCGCGCATCTCGGTCATGGAGGCCTGGATCTCGGCCGCCGAGGACGCCAGGGACTCGGCCGCGTCGGCCAGGCGCTTCGTGGTGCGGGCGAACTCCTCCGCGGCGGCCCCGCTCTCGTCCACCCCGGTGGTCACGGCCTCGGCCTGGGCCATGGCCTCCTGGAACGCGGCCGCCAGCTCGTTGGCCGCCGAGAGGAGCCGGTCGGCCTGGGACGCCTTCGCCGGGGCGCCCTTTCCCTTGGGGGTTCGTTCAGCCATGGGTTCCTCCTTCCTCGGCCGGGGCCGCGGCCGGACCGCCCCGGTCGGCCAGGGCCAGAAGTTCGGTCAGGTCCAGGAGGAGGAGGGCCTCCTCCCCCCGGCGCACGATGCCCACCAGATAGTCCCCCGCGAGGCCGTGGATCATGTCGGGCGGGGGCACCACCTCGTCGGGCCGGAGCCGCACCACCCGCCGGGCCTCGTCCACCACGAGCCCCACCCGCCGGCCGCCCACCCGAAGCACCAGGAGCCGGGTGGCCAGATCCCACTCCCGGGGCGGGAGCCCGAACAGCCGCCGGAAGTCCACGGCCGGCACGGGTTCCCCCCGCACCGTGGCCACCCCGAGCACGTAGGGCGGGGTGCGGGGCACCCGGGTGACGTGCTCGGCCATCTCGACCCGGTCCACGTCGGCGAGCCGCAGGGCGTAGCGGTTCTCCCCCACCCGGAACACCAGGGCCTCGAAGGGCTCGCCCCCGGGGGACTGCGCCCCCGGGGTGGGCTCCGCCGCCGGGGCGGGCTCCGCCGCCGCACGGGGCTCGGACGGCCCCCCGCCGCCCTGGGGTTTCGCGGGCGCTTCCGCCGAAGGCCCCGGCTCGGTCTCCGTCTCGGGCGGTTTCGCCCCGGCCCCCTTGCCGGCCTTCGTCCCGGGCTTCTTGGTGCCCTTGGAGCCCGGGGCCTTCTTCTTTCGAATCTCGCCGATCTTCGCCATGGCGTACCTTTGGACGTGCGCAGGATGGGCAAAGGCCGTGAAATCGTAAATCGTGAATCGTGCCAGGGGCTTCTCCCCTGTCACCGTGGACGGTCAGCAGGGGTCGGGGAGGCTCAACCGCCCCTTCTCCGTGCCCTCCGCGTCCTCCGTGGTGCCCCCCCGCCGCCCAGCCGCCTAGCTGCCTCGCCGCCCAGCCGCCCTCACCGGAACAGGAGGCTCGCCGCCCCCTCCTCCACGTGCTCGGCCGTGATCCGGTCGGCCCCCCGGCCGAAGGCCTCCAGCAGCGCCGCCTCGGCCACGGCGTTGATCCGGCGCGGGAGCCCCCCGCTCCACCGGTGCACGGCCTCCACCGCGTCGGGGCCGAACAGGGGCTCCTCCCGGCCGGCCACCCGGAGCCGGTGGGCCAGGTACCGGCCGGTCTCCTCCGGGCCCAGGGGCTCCAGCCGGCAGTGGAGCCCGATGCGCTGGGCCACGGCCCGGTAGGGCTTTCGCCGGAGCCGGGCCTCCAGCTCGGGCTGGCCCACGAGCACGAGCCCCAGGAGGTTCTCCGTGTCGGTCTGGAAGTTCGTGAGGAGCCGGATCTCCTCCAGGGCCTCCCGGCCGGGAAGGAGCTGGGCCTCGTCCACGATGACCACCGGCCGCACCCCCTCGTCCCACAGGGCCTCGAGCCGGGCGTAGATGGCCTCGAGGCAGGCCCGCCGGCTCCGGGGCGGGCGCTCCACCCCGAGCTCCCCGGCCACGGCCGCCAGGAGCTGGGCCGGGCTGAGGCGGGGGTGCACGATCCAGCCCAGCCGGAACGCCCCGGCCTCCAGCCGGTCGGCCAGGGCCCGGGTGAGCAGGGTCTTCCCCGTGCCCACGTCCCCGGTGAGGAGCGCCAGGTCCCCCTGCTCGGCGCAGTAGGCGAGCCGCTCCAGGGCCTCGGCGTGTACCTCGCTCGGGTAGAGGTACGCCGGGTCGGGGGTCCGGCGAAACGGCCGGTCGTTGAGACCGAAATGCTCTTCGTACATGGGCTAGGGGCCGTGAGTCGTAAGTCGTAAGTCGTCGGTCGTGAATCGTAAATCGTGAATCGTGAATGGTTTCGGGGCCTTCGGACTCCCCCCTTGTATAAGGGCCCCAGTGGTTAACTTGTTACCTTGGCAGGGCATGGCAGACCGCACCCCCCCTGGGACACCAAGCCCGTGGGTGAGCACGGGTCGCCATGCCCATCTCTCTCGCATCCCGAACAGTTGCTAGGGACACCAAGCCCGCATTGTGCAAGGTTGGGAGGTAGAGAGCCATGGCCAATTCCAAAACCTTCGTGGGAATCGACGTCTCCAAGAACACCCTCCACGTCGCCATCAGGCCCGACGGAACCCGTTGGTCCGTCCCCAACACCGACAACGGCATCGCCGAACTCGTCGGCCGCCTCGAAGCCCTGGCGCCAACCCGCGTGGTCCTCGAAGCCTCCGGCGGCTACGAAGCCCCGCTCGCCGCCGCCCTTCTCGCCGCCGGGTTGCCCGCTGCGATCATCAATCCCCGGCACAGTCGCCACTTCGCCCAAGCCATCGGCCGTCTTGCCAAAACCGACAACGTCGACGCCGAGGTCCTTGCCCTCTTCGGCGAGGCCGTCATGCCCCCGATCTCCCGGCTCCCCACCGAGGACACCCAGGAACTCGCTGACCTGGTCACCCGACGACAGCAAGTCATCGCGATGATCACGGCCGAGAGCAATCGCCTGGCTACGGCGTCCGAGCGCGTACGCCCCAGCATCCGCGCCCATCTCGAATGGCTCCGGGCAGAGCAAAAGCGCCTCGACAAGCAACTGCGCTCGGCCCTCCGCGCCTGCGAACACTCGAGAGAACTCGACAAGCTTCTTCAGTCCGTTCCCGGGGTGGGTCCCGTGATGTCCGCCACAATCGTCGCAAAACTGCCGGAGATCGGTTTCCTCGACCGGCGCCAAATCGCCAGTCTCACAGGAGTCGCTCCGTTCAGCCGCGACAGCGGCCAATACCGCGGAAGTCGCAGTGTTTGGGGCGGCCGAGGCGACGTACGTCATGTTCTTTACATGGCCACCATGTCGGCGATTCAGCACAACCCCGATATCCGCCAGTTCTACGAGCGGCTTCTCGCCGCAGGGAAGAAGCCCAAAGTGGCGCTCACCGCCTGCATGCGAAAACTCATCACGATCCTAAACGCGATCGTGAGGGACCGAACTCCCTGGCAGTCCCGGCTCGCGGTTGAGGCTTGACACGCAACACAGTTGCTCACCCCGGCCCTCTCCCCCCGCTGGGGGGAGAGGGAGTCAGAGGGAAGCTCCCGAGGGCCCCTTCGGGGCCCCGCTGCGCACGACAGTAACGCCCGAGTGAGGGCCTCGGGGTGGGAGCGGCGTCCATGTCAGGGGTCAGAAGACAGACGACGGGGGACAGGGGTTCTCTGACATCTGACCTCTGAATTCTGGCCCCCGACACGGCAGCCGCTCCGACAGGTTGGAACAGCCGCTGACGTTGGAATCCAAAAGGATTTTAGCATCCTAGCGTCCTAGCCTCCCAGCGTCCCAGCGGGTAGTCACTTGGCAGGCGCTTCCTGCCGCCTCGAAGCGGTTCCCCCTCCCCTCGTGGGAGGGGGACAGGGGGAGGGGGCGCAACAACCGTCCCTCCCCTCTCCCTGGGTCCCGTGGGTTGGCCCGCCTAGGCCGCCGTCTCGACGAGGCGGCGGGGGTCGAGGACCAGGATGCCCCGGCCGTCGCCCAGGTCGGTCACGGCCAGGACGCCGGGGACGTGGACCAGGGGATCCACCAGGGGCCGGAGCACCACCTCCCGGATGCCGAGCATCCGGCCGACCCCGAGGCCCACGGGCCCCCGGGGGCCGGGGGTCACCACCACGGCCGGGAAGGGATCCTCGCCGTCCCCCTCCACCCCCAGCACCCGCGCCAGGTCGAGGTGGGGGATCTCCCGGCCCCGGTACCGGAACAGGGCCTCGTGTTCCACCCGCACCACGGCCGGGGCCTCCAGGACCTCGAGCACCGCCGACAGGGGCACGGCGTAGGTCTCGGGGCCCACCCGCACCAGCACGACCTCGGCGATGGTGAGCGTCAGGGGCACGCGCAGGGTCCAGGCGGTGCCCCGGCCAATCTCGGTCCGAAGCCCTAGCCGGCCCCCCAGGGCGTTGACCCCGTGCCACACCGCCTCCATGCCCACCCCCCGTCCCCCGAGTTCGTCGGCCTTGGCGTGGGTGGTGAACCCGGGGGCGCACAGCAGCCGGATCAGGGCGTCCCCGGCCAGGGGCCCGGACGGGGTCGGGATGCCCAGGCCCTGGGCCTTGGCCCCCACGGCCTCGGGGTCGATGCCCCGGCCGTCGTCGGCCACCTCCACCACCACCTCCTCGCCCTCGGCCCGGCAGGCCACGGTGAGGGTGCCCACCCGCGGTTTCCCGGCCCGCTCCCGCTCGGCCGGGGCCTCGACGCCGTGGTCCACGGCGTTTCGCACCAGGTGCACCAGGGGCTCGGCCAGCCGCTCCACCACGGCCTTGTCCACCTCGACCTCGGTGCCCCCGAGCACGGTGCGCACCTCCTTGCGCTGCACCCGGGCCGCCTCCCGGGCGATCAGGGGCACCCGTTGCAGCAGTTCGGCCGCCGGCACGAGCCGGGCCGTGGTGACCGTGTCGCGGAGTTCCCGCACGGTGCGCTCGAGGCCCCGGAGGCACTCCTTGAAGAGGTTCCGGAGCCGGCGGGGCGGCAGGTCCCCCACCCGCCCCAGGGCACCCCACAGGCGGTTTTTGTCCACCACGAGCTCGCCCACGAGCCGGAGCATCTCGTCGAGGCGCCCGGCGGGCACCCGGATCGTCTCCCGGGGTTTCGGGGCCCCGGGCCGGGCGGCCGGGGGCTTCGGGGCCTCCGGGGCGGGCGCGCTCGCCTTGGGCGGCCGGACGACGCGCCCCGACACGTCGCCCTTCCAGGCCGCGAGGATCTCGTCCA
The DNA here is from genome assembly GCF_054681715.1 of Deferrisoma sp. Classification (NCBI taxonomy): domain Bacteria; kingdom Pseudomonadati; phylum Thermodesulfobacteriota; class Deferrisomatia; order Deferrisomatales; family Deferrisomataceae; genus Deferrisoma; species Deferrisoma sp. The sequence goes on along the minus strand of NZ_BAAHFQ010000102.1, from coordinate 945 downwards.
GGGGCCGGGCCGACACCGCGGCGAGCAAAAACGTGAGCCCCTTGCCCGCCTCGGCCACCGGCACCGCGCCCAAGAGCTCCCCCCGTTCCTCCAGCGCCGCGCGCACCGCGTTGATGGTGACCCCCCGGGCCACCTTGTCCTTATCGGGCACGAGCTCCAGGAGGTAGAGCCCCTCGCCCGCCTCGACGCGCTTCTGGGCCCTTCGTTGCTCGTAGCCCGAGAGCTTCGCCAGGAGCTCCTCCGGGAGATCCAGGCCCTCGGCCCCGCCGCCCTTCGCCGGCTCGGCCCCGGCCTCGGGCTCCCCGGCCCGGGCGCGCCGCACCGCCTCGAGGAACGGGTCCACCTCGTCGGACTCGGCCTCCCCCCCCCGGAACCGCTCCACCAGGCGCTCCAGGAGCGAAAGGCCCTCGAACAGCCGGTCGAGGAGCTCCCGGGACGGGGCCTCCTCGTTGGCGTGGAGCTCCTGAAGCACGGTTTCGAGCCCGTGGGCGAGCCGCACCAGGGCCTTGGCCTCGACCATGGCCGAGAGCCCCTTGATCGTGTGCATGGCGCGGTAGAGGGTGTAGAGGCTCGGGACGTCGAGGTCGCCCTCGGCGATGGACGACTCCACGGACAGCAGGGCCCCCTGGGCGTTCTGGACGAGCTCCGCCACCTCCTCGAAGTACCCCGCGAGGGCCTGGGAGACGTCGGGGCCGGCCATCGGACGCTACGCCTCTGCCGCCAGGAGTTCCCGGGCCGCCTCGAGCACCTGGTCGGGCTCGAAGGGCTTGGTGATGTACCGGTTCACCCCCTGGGCCAGGAGCCGGTCCCGGAGCCCCGGGTCGGACCGGGTGGTCACCATGACCACGGGCACTCGGGCGAGCGAGGGGTGGGATTTGAGGAAGGCGACCACCTCGACCCCGTCCATGTCGGGCATGTTGATGTCGAGGAACACGAGGTCGAAGG
>NZ_BAAHFQ010000101.1:0-10908 GCF_054681715.1 Deferrisoma sp. | reverse complement strand
CTTGGGAATCAAGAAACCGCCAGAAGTCCTTCGGATGGGCTGAGGACCTACATACACGCCGGGAAGGCGCACTTCGAGCTAACCGCCCGAAGTGTATCGTCTTTCCGGCTTTTCTGTGACTAGGTGGTGTCAAACTCGGGTATGAGGCCGGCAGGCTGTCCTGTACACGCCAGTGTTTCGCGAATTCGTTGCGGCGTGTTTCTTTGTGTTTCATGTTGAAACAATCGGTGGCCGGCCTGGGTCGGCGCACAGAAGATGGGGAACAGGATCGGACAAAAGGGGCAGGAGCTTTAGGGGGGTGGATGGGTTTTTGCGAAAAAAAGGGGGGATTTGGTTCAGAGGGAAGCGGGGGGCTTCCGTCGCGTGTCCCGGATGCCCAGGTCCCGCATCCGGCGCCACAGGGTGGTGCGGCTCCACCCCAGGCGTTTGGCGGCCTCGCCCTTGTTCCACCCCGTGGCCTCGAGCGCCGCGTAGATCTGCTCTCGCTCCTCGGCGTAGGGGTCCTCGCCGCCGAAGGGGTCCTCACCCCGGAGGATGTGCTCGGGGAGGGCCTCGGGCTGGATCACGTCGCCCGGGGAGCAGACGTAGGCGTGGGCCACCGCGTTCTCGAGCTCCCGGACGTTGCCGGGCCAGCTGTAACGCTCGAGGATCCCGTAGGCGGCCGACGCGAACACCTTGCGCCGGCCTTCCCGGAGCGCGAGCCGCTTCAGGAAGTGGTCGGCCAGGATGGGGACGTCCTGCCGCCGTTCCCTAAGCGGCGGGAGCTCGATCGGCACCACGCACAGCCGGAAGAAGAGGTCGTCCCGGAACCGGCCCTCGGCCACCTCCTTCCGGAGGTCCTTGTTGGTGGCCGCCACGATCCGCACGTCGGCCCGCCGGGGCACCGACTCTCCCACCCGCTCGAACTCCCCCTCCTGGAGCACCCGGAGAAGCTTCACCTGGAGCGCGGGGGAGGTCTCGCCGATCTCGTCGAGGAACAGGGTGCCCCCGTGGGCGGCCTCGAACCGGCCGGGCCGGTCGCGCACCGCGCCGGTGAACGCGCCCCGCACGTGGCCGAAGAGCTCGCTCTCCAGGAGGCCCTCGGCCAAGGCCGCGCAGTTCACCTTGATGAACGGCTTGTCCCGGCGGGGGCTCAGGTCGTGGATGGCCCGGGCCACGAGCTCCTTTCCGGTGCCCGACTCCCCGGTGATGAGCACCGAGACCTCGCTCGGGGCCACGGTCTCGATTTTCTCGATCACCTTGCGAATCGAGGGGTGGTTCCCCACGATGCCGAGCCGGGCGCCGCTGCCGGCGAGTTCCGAGCGCAGCCGGTCGATCTCGGAGAGGTCCCGGAGCACCACGACGGCCCCCTCGAGCCTTCCGTCGCGGCCCCGAAGGGGGGTGGCGTTCACGGACACGTGGAGCGGCCGGCCGCCCTTGCCCTTGAGGACCATCTCCCGGTGGTGAAACCCCTGGCCACTTCGGATCATGGCCTGGAACGGGCACTCGACGCCCGGGGGCGCCTGGAACACCTCGCGGCAGACCTGGCCCAGCACCTCGGCCTCGGCAAACCCCGTGAGCCGCTCGGCCGAGCGCGAAAGGGCGATGATCCGCTCCTGGGCGTCGATGGCGAGAACGCCCTCGTTCAGGCTGTCGAACACGGCCTCCAGGATCGCCGTGCGCTCCTGGAGGGCCTCGATGCCCTCGGCCGACGCGGCGCTCGCCAGCACGACGACCGCGTCGCCCCCCGGCCGGGCTGCGAGTTTGAGGCGGAGCGGCTGGATGCCCCGGCCCGTGTGGAGCCGGCGCACCAGGGTGCGGTTCCGCACCAGCGCGTCCCAAAGGGGCTCGCCGTCCCGGGGCGAGCGCTCCTCCCACTCCCCCAGGCTCTGGGGCGGGGGCTGATCGCCGAAGAGCCCCCGGAACGGGGGGTTCCCCCACAGGATCCGGCCGGACCGGTCCACCAGCACGGCGGGCTGGTGGAATGCGGCCAGCACATCGGTCAGGGCGGGCAGGGCGGTCGCGCTCACGGGGCCCTCCTCGGCCGGGTCTCGCCGGGACGGAGCTCCCGGGCGATCCGGTCCAGGATGCCGTTCACGAACCGGGGGGAGTCCTCGGCCCCGAACTCCCGGGCGAGCTCCACGGCCTCGTCCAGGACGATGGGCGCCGGCACGTCCGCGGAGGCCAGGAGCTCGTACGTGGCGAGCCGCAGCACGCTCCGGTCGACCCGGTCCATCCGCTCGAGCCGCCAGCGGCGGCTGGCGCCCCGGATGCGCTCGTCGATCTCGTCCCGGCGGTCCCAGGCCCCCCGCACCAGGGTCTCGGCGTAGGGCCGGTCCGCTTCGCCCCCGGCCTCGGCGATCGCCTGCTCCAGGAGCCCCATGGGGGGTTGCTCGGGGTTGAGGTCGAGGGCGTAGAGCGCCTGCAGCGCCGCCCGCCGGGCCGCTCGTCGGGCACCCATGGAGCCCCTTACCCGTCCGCCCGGAGGAGGTTCGCGGTCTCGATGGCGGCCATGGCGGCCTCAAACCCCTTGTTCCCGGCCTTGGAGCCCGCCCGTTCGATGGCCTGCTCCAGGGTGTCGGTGGTGAGCACCCCGAAGGTCACGGGAAGCCCGGTTTCCAGGGCGACCAGGGCCACGCCCTTGGCCACCTCGGAGGCCACGTAGTCGAAATGGGGGGTCGAGCCCCGGATCACCGCGCCCAGGCACACCACGGCGTCGAACCGGCCCGAGGTGGCGAGTTTCTTGGCCACGAGCGGGATCTCGAACGCGCCCGGCACCTTGTACACCCGGATCGCGTCGGGATCCCCCCCGGTGCGGACCACGGCGTCCACCGCCCCTTCCACGAGCCGGTCGGTGACGAAGCTGTTGAACCGGCTCGCCACGAGGGCGATCCTAAGGCCCTGGCTGGTGAGCTTCCCCTCGATGAAAGCAGGCATGGCGTCTCCTCACGCGTCGGTCGGGCCGGCATCCCGGCGGTCGGGATCGATCCAGTGGCCCAGCTTTTCCTTTTTGGCCCGAAGATACCGCTCGTTCTCGGGGTGGGGCGGGATCTCGATGGGCACCCGCTCCACCACCTCGAGCCCGTATCCTTCGATGCCCACGATCTTCTTGGGATTGTTGGTCATGAGCCGGAGGTTCCGGATGCCCAGGTCCACGAGGATCTGGGCCCCGATCCCGTACTCGCGCAGATCGGCCTGGAACCCGAGCTCCTCGTTGGCCTCCACCGTGTCCTTGCCCTGGTCCTGGAGGGCGTAGGCCCTGAGTTTGTTCACGAGCCCGATGCCGCGGCCCTCCTGCCGCAGGTACAGGATCGCGCCTCGGCCCTCCTCGGCGATCATCCGCATGGCCTGGTGGAGCTGGTCGCCGCAGTCGCACCGCAGGCTCCCGAACACGTCGCCGGTGAGGCACTCGGAGTGCACCCGCACGAGCACCGGCTCGTCCCCGGCCACGTCGCCCTTGACCAGGGCCACGTGGAGGTAGTCGTCCACGTCGTTCTCGTACACGATGGCCCGGAACTCGCCGCCGTAGGCCGTGGGAAGCCGGGTCTCGGCCGACCGGCGCACCAGCCGTTCGGTGCGCAGCCGGTACTCGATGATGTCGGCGATCGTGACGATGGGCAGCCCGTGTTCCTGGGAGAACCGCTCGAGCTCCGGGCGCCGGGCCATGGTGCCGTCGTCGTTCATGATCTCGCAGATCACGGCCGCGGGCTTGAGGCCCGCGAGCCGCGCCAGATCCACCGAGCCCTCGGTCTGGCCGGTTCGCACGAGCACGCCCCCCTTGCGGGCGCGCAGCGGGAACACGTGGCCGGGCCGCACGAGATCCTCGGGCCGGGTGTCGTCGGCGATGGCCGTGAGGATGGTGGTGGCCCGGTCGTGGGCCGAGATCCCGGTGCTCACCCCGCGGCGGGCCTCGATGGACACGGTGAACGCGGTCTGGAACGGGCTCGTGTTGTCGGAAACCATGGGCGGGAGCTTCAGGTAGTCGCACCGCTCCTCGGTCATGGCGAGGCAGATAAGCCCCCGGCCGTGCTTGGCCATGAAGTTGATGGCCTCGGGGGTCACCTTTTCCGCCGCGATGGCGAGGTCCCCCTCGTTCTCCCGGTCCTCGTCGTCCACCAGGATGACCATGCGGCCTTCCCGGAAGGCCTGGATGGCTTGCTTGACGCGTTCGATCGGCATGGGAATGTCCTGCTCCAAGCCGGCGCGCCGCCCGAACGGCGGGGCGCGGGCCGTTGCTCATGGGGTTCGAGACGGATAAGTGGGCGTATTTTACTTCAGAAAGCCGCTGCGGGCCAAAAGCTCCCAGGTGACCCCGCCTTCGGCGGTGCGGCTCCCGAGGAGCTTTTCGACGTATTTCGCCAAGACGTCGGCCTCCAGGTTGACCCGGTCGCCGGGGGATCGGTCGGCGAGCGCCGTGGCGTCCCAGGTGTGGGGGATCACGGCCACGGAGAACTCGCCGCCGCTCACCGCGTATACGGTGAGGCTCACCCCGTCCACGGCCACGGACCCCTTCTCCACGAGGTACCGGGCCACCGGGGGGGGAGCCTCGAACCGTACCACCCGAAACGCCCCCTCGGTCCGGATGCCCAGGACCCGGCCGGTGGCGTCCACGTGGCCGAGCACCAGGTGGCCGCCGAGACGGTCGGTCAGCCGAAGCGCCCGCTCGAGGTTCACCCGGCGGCCCGGCCGGAGGTCCGACAGGGTGGACCGGTCGAGGGTTTCGGGGGAGGCGTCGGCCGAGAAGAGGCCCGGGGCGATCTCGGTGACCGTGAGGCACACCCCGTCCACGGCCACGGACTCCCCGAGCTCGAAATCGGCCGTGTCGAGGCGGGTGGCGATCCGAAACCGCTTGCCGCCCGGCACGGCCGAGATCTCCCGGACCGTGCCGACGTCCTGGATGATTCCGGTGAACATGGTGGGTGCCCCTTCTCGCCTAGGCCGGGGGTGCGCCGGGCCGCGGGGACGGAGGAAGTCGGCCCAGACGGCCGGTCAGGTAGAGGTCCGGGCCCACCCGTTCCCATTCGAGGTCCTCGACGGGCCAGGCCTCGGCGATCCGTTCCGGGCTCGCTCCCCCGAGCATGGGCACCGCATCCCGGCCCCCCAGGAGCCGCGGCGCGTAGAAGAGATGGATCCGGTCCACGAGCCCGGCGTCGAGGAACCGCCTCGCGGTCTCGGCCCCCCCCTCCACGAGGACCTCCATGCGCCCCGCGGCGTAGATCTCCTCGAGCAGCCGCCGAAGGTCGAGGCCCCGGGGCCCCTGGGGCAGCCGCAGCACCCGGGCGCCCCGGCGCGCGAGGGCCCCGGCTCGGTCGTCCGGCGCCTCGGGGCCGCAGGCGATCCAGGTGGAGGCCGCCTCGCCGGGGGAGAGCATCCAGAGGGTTTCCGGCACGCGGGCCCGGGGATCCAGGACGACCCGCAGCGTGGGCCGCTCCGGCTCCCCGGGGAGGCGAACCGTGAGCCGGGGATCGTCGGCCGCGGCCGTGCCCACGCCCACGATCACGACCCCGCACCGGTCCCGGAGGCGGTGGACCCGCTCCCGGCTCTGGGGCGATGTGATCCAGCGGCTGTCTCCGGAGGCGGTGGCCGTCTTGCCGTCGAGGGTGGCGGCGAGCTTGAGGTGCACGAAGGCCCGGCGCTCCACGATGGAAAGGCAGAAGGCCTCGTTGAGGCGCCGGGCCTCGGGTTCCGATAACCCCACCTCCACCCGGATGCCGGCGGCCCTGAGCCGCTCGAAGCCCCGGCCGGCCACGGCGGGGTTGGGGTCGGCCATGGCGGCCACCACCCGCCGGACCCCGGCGGCCACGATGCGGTCGGTGCAGGGCGGCGTGCGGCCGTGGTGGGAGCAGGGCTCCAGGGTCACGTAGAGGTCGGCCCCCCGGGCGGCCGGCCCGGCCTCGTCGAGGGCGAACACCTCGGCGTGGGGCTCCCCGGCCCGGGGGTGGTAGCCCCGGCCGACGACGCGCCCGTCCCGCACCACCACGCACCCCACGGCCGGGTTGGGGCTGGTGCGGCCAAGCCCCTTCCGGGCAAGGTCCAGGGCGAGGCCCATGTAGAACCGGTCGGCGGCCTCGGTCACGCGTCCTTCTGCCCCTCGAGGAACTCGCGCAGGGCGTCCACGAACTCGTCCACCCCGCGAAACTCCCGGTACACCGAGGCGAACCGCACGTAGGCCACCGGGTCGAGGGCCTGGAGCTCGGCCATGACCGCCTCGCCGATCTCCCGGCTGGGGACCTCCTTTCGGCCCTCCTCCTGGAGCCGGGCCTCGATCCGGTCCACGATGCGCTCGAGGCTGTCGGCCGACACGGGCCGCTTCTCGCACGCCTTCTTGATGCCGGCCAGGATCTTGAGCCGGTCGAAGGACTCCCGGCGGCCGTCCTTCTTGACCACCAGGGGAAGCATGTCCTCGACCCTCTCGTAGGTGGTGAACCGGCGGCCGCAGGCCACGCACTCGCGCCGCCGTCGGATCACCTCGCCCTCCCGGGACACCCGGGAGTCGATGACCCGGTCCTCCTGCTCGCCGCAAAACGGACAGCGCACGGCTCACGCCTCCTCGGGTTCGCCCAGGGGCACGAGGTCGATGGCCGCGCTGCGCAGGAGATCCCGGCTCAGCGGATCGGCGTAGCCCTGGAGGTAGTACACCCGGCGGATGCCGGCGTTGATGATCATCTTGGTGCAGATCACACAGGGCAGGTTCGTGCAGTACATGTCGGAGCCCTCGATCCGCACCCCGTGTTGGGCCGCCTGGAGGATGGCGTTCTGCTCGGCGTGGAGCCCCCGGCACAGCTCGTGGCGCTCGCCGGAGGGGATGCCCATCTCCTCCCGTAGGCACCCCACGTCGAGGCAGTGGGCCACGCCCGAGGGGGCGCCGTTATAGCCCGTGGCGAGGATGCGCTTGTTTTTCACGAGGATCGCCCCCACCTTGCGGCGGGTGCAGGTGGAGCGGGTCGCCACCAGCCGGGTGATCTCGGTGAAGTACTCCTGCCAGGAAGGACGCATGATCGTGAACCTCGTTGCGTCGTCGTGGACGGGGCGTGGAGGCTGGAAGGCCGGGACGCCAGAACGCTCGTTTACTAAGACCAACGGAAGTATCGTCAGCACCCCGTCGTTGCCACGGAAACCCGCGGGTGGGGGGGCTGGTGGAGAGCCGGGTGCGGCCCCTCACCTCGCCGCGCCATCACCGCGCCCGGATCGCTTTGGAAGCTCCGTAGGCCGCGGAGCGCGGCCTGCTTGCGACCGATTGACACGCGTAAGCGCCGGGGCGCGCGCTGGCGGGCGGGGCAAGGGGCCCCCCTCCGGCCGGGCGCGAGTGCCGGCACCCGAACCGCCGCGCAGCCCGGACCCCCGGCGGTGGCTCCATGGCCCACTCGCCCAGACGCGGCGGGTTCGTGGTGCGAGCGACGGAGGCACTGCGCGGCTTTTTGCGGGGGCCGCACCCGGCTCTCCGGGAGGCCCCTCGCCCCCCCAGCGCGGGCCACGGGTCCGTGTCAGTTGGAAGATCCGGAACGTCCGCCACCGCCGCCCCGGCCCGTCGAACCGACAACGGCGTGGAAAGGCGCGACTGTAGGAGCCACGCCCGGCGCCCCAGCAGGCCCCATGCCCCCGATCGCGTCTATTTAGCCGCCGGAGAAATAGTACCTGGCGCCCGCCAGCGGGATCCGCCCGGCGAGCCTCCGACCCGGGCTCTCCGTGAGGCCTCGGCCGGCTATGGGGAGCGGGTTCCCCCGGCTCAGGCCGCCCCGTCCAGGAGGTGGCGGTAGAAGGGGAACCGGCCGCACAGGTCCCGCATCTCGCCGCGCACCTGGGCCTCGGTGGTCTCGTCGCCGCACCGAGCGAGCACCCGGGCGATGGCATCTGCGATGATCTCCATCTCCGCCAGGCCCATGCCCCGGGTCGTCACGATGGGCGTGCCGATGCGGATGCCGCTCGTGACGAAGGGGCTTCGGGTCTCGTAGGGGATGGCGTTCTTGTTCACCGTGATCCCGGCCCGGTCGAGGCACCGCTCCGCGTCGAGCCCGGTGAGGTCCTGGGGCGTCAGGTCCACCAGGAACAGGTGGTTGTCGGTGCCGCCCGAGACGATCCGGTAGCCGCGGCGGTCGAGCGCCTCGGCCATGGCCCGGGCGTTGGCCACGATCTGGTGGGCATAGTCCCGAAACGCCGGGGTGGCGGCCTCCCGAAACGCCACGGCCTTGGCCGCCACCTGGTGCATGAGGGGGCCGCCCTGGAGGCCCGGGAACACGGCCTTGTCCACGGCCTCGGCGTGCTCGGCCCGGCACAGCACGAGCCCGCCCCGGGGGCCCCGCAGGGTCTTGTGGGTGGTGCTCGTGACGATGTCGGCGTAGGGCACCGGGTTCGGGTGGGCCCCGCCGGCCACCAGGCCCGCGATGTGGGCCATGTCCACCACCAGGTAAGCCCCCACCTCGTCGGCGATCTCCCGGAACGCCGCGAAGTCGAGCACCCGGGAGTAGGAACTGGCGCCGGCCACGATCACGGCGGGCCGTTCCCGCCGGGCCACGTCGCGCACCTCGTCGTAGTCGATGGTGCCGGTGTCCCGCCGCACCCCGTAGGTCACGGCCCGGTACTGGCGGCCTGAGAAGCTCACGGGTGCCCCGTGGGTCAGGTGCCCCCCGTGGGCCAGGGCCATGCCGAGGATCGTGTCCCCGGGCTTGAGGAGGGCGTAGTAGGCCGCCATGTTCGCGGCCGAACCCGAAAGGGGCTGCACGTTGGCGTGGTCGGCGCCGAAGAGGGCCTTGGCCCGCTCGATGGCGAGCTGCTCCACCTCATCCACGAACCGGCACCCGCCGTAGTAACGTTTGCCCGGGTAGCCCTCGGCGTACTTGTTCGTGAGCACCGACCCCTGGGCCTCGAGCACGGCCTCCGAGGCGTAGTTCTCGGAGGCGATGAGCACGATGCCCTCCTCCTCCCGCCGGATCTCCCCCTGGATCGCGGCCCAGACGTCGGGGTCCTCCTCGAAGAGCACGGGGCGGCGCTGGCGCTCGATCTCCCGGATCTTCTCGATCCGCCGGGCGTGGCGCCCTCCCTCGAACCGGGACTCGAGCCAGGTGCGCACCATCTCCCGGGCCAGGGCCGGGTCGGTGGTGCGGCCGCCGATCACGAGCACGTTGGCGTCGTTGTGCTCCCGGGCCATCCGGGCCGTGAAGGTGTCGTGCACGAGCGCCGCCCGGACCCCGGGGACCTTGTTCGCCACGATGCTCATGCCGATCCCGGTGCCGCAAAGGAGGATCCCCCGCTCGGCCTCGCCCCGGGCCACCCGGCGGGCCACCTCCACCCCGAACTCGGGGTAGTCCACGGGGTCGCCGTTTTCCGGCCCCAGGTCCCGGACCTCGTAGCCGAGCTCGCCGAGGAAGGCCTTGAGGTCCTCCTTGAGGGCGTAGCCCCCGTGGTCGCTGGAGATCAGGATCATGGCCGGCTTTACCCTTCGAATGCGCGGAAGAGGAGGGTCGCGTTCGTCCCGCCGAACCCGAACGAGTTGGACAGGACCGCCCGGATCCGGCCCGGACGGGCCTCGTTGGGCACGTAGTCGAGGTCGCAGTCGGGATCGGGCGTGTCGTAGTTGATGGTGGGGGGCGCCACCTGATCCCGGATCGCCAGCACCGAGAACACGGCCTCCACGCTGCCGGCGGCGCCCAGGAGATGGCCGGTCATGCTCTTCGTGGACGAGACCCACAGCCGTCGGGCGTGGTCGCCGAACACCCGCTTGATGGCGAGGGTTTCGTAGTAGTCGTTGAACGGGGTGCTCGTGCCGTGGGCGTTGATGTAGTCCACCTCGTCCGGGGCGAGCCCGGCCGACCGCAGGGCCGCCTGCATGCACCGGGCCGCGCCGTCGCCCTCGGGGTCGGGGGCGGTGATATGGTAGGCGTCGCAGGTGGCCCCGTACCCCACGAGCTCGGCGTAGATCTTGGCTCCCCGGGCCCGGGCCCGTTCGAGTTCCTCCAGCACCAGCACGGCGCCGCCCTCGCCCATGACGAACCCGTCCCGGTCCTTGTCGAAGGGGCGGCTCGCCTTTTCGGGCTCGTCGTTGCGGGTGGAGAGCGCCCGCATGGCGTTGAACCCGGCCACGGCGAGCGGGGTGATGGTGGACTCCACGCCCCCGGCCAGCATGACGTCGGCGTCGCCCCGCCGGATCGCGTGCCAGGCCTCCCCGATGGAATGGGCCCCCGTGGCGCAGGCCGTGACGATGGAGAGGTTGGGGCCCTTGGCGCCCGTGAGGATCGCCACGTACCCGGGGGCCAGGTTTGCGATGACCATGGGAATGAAAAACGGGCTCACCCGCCGGGGTCCCGACTCCAGGAGCACCTTGTGCTGGTTCTCGATCTCGGGGAGCCCCCCGAGGCCGGCACCGATCGAGGTGCCGACCTGCTCGGCGTTCTCCGGGGTGATCTCCAGCCCCGCGTCCTCGACCGCCATCTTGGCCGAGGCCACGGCGTACTGGATGAAGGTGTCCATCTTCTTGGCGTCGCGCCGGTCCATGAACGCCGCCGGGTCGAACCCCCTGACCTCGGCGGCGATCTGGGTCTTCAGGCCCGCCGCGTCGAACTTGGTGATCGGGCCCACGCCCGACCGGCCGGCGAGACAGTTCTTCCAGGTTTCCTCCACACCCACGCCCAGGGGGGTGACGCACCCCAGGCCGGTGACCACCACTCGTCGTGCTGCCACGTCGCTCCTCCTGAACCCGCTTCGGGCGGGTTCATTAGGGAAGGGAGCCAGACCCGCCGGGCCTGGCTCCCTTCCCTAACCGCCGAACGTTGTCCCTTACGCCGCCAGCTTCGACTTGATGTAGTCGATGGCGTCCTGCACGGTGCGGATCTTCTCCGCGTCCTCGTCGGGGATCTCCTGGTCGAACTCCTCCTCCAGGGCCATGACGAGTTCCACGGTGTCGAGGCTGTCGGCCCCGAGGTCCTCGATGAACCG
>NZ_BAAHFQ010000100.1:0-10934 GCF_054681715.1 Deferrisoma sp. | reverse complement strand
CGGTCCCGCGCCGCCTCCAGCGTCCGCAGCGCCTCCACGGCCGCTTCGGGCCCCAGGGTCTCCCCGAACCCCTGGTCCCGGAGCCAGCCCGCCCACCGCTCCCGCTCCGCGGCGAGCGCGCGTTCGGCGTCGGCCACGGCGCCCTCGGCCGCTTCCACGGCCCGCTTGGCCCGCTCGGCCTCCGCCTCGGCCTCTTCCAGGGCCGCCCGGAGCGCCCGGACCTCCGATGCCCGCGCGGCCAGCCGGTCCAGCTCGGTCCGCGCCGCCCGCCAGGCCGCCGGGTCCTCGGGATCCCCGATCCCGAAGGCGGCCGCCCCGTCCCGAAGTTCGGCCGCGAGCCGGTCGAGGCGCATCCGGAGCTCCGCCACCTCGGCGCGGATCTCGTCGCGGCGTCGGGACAGGCGCTCGGCCCTCCCGGCCCCGCGGCGGGCGAGCCAAAGCCCGCCCGCCCCGGCAAGACCCAGCACGGCCGCCAGAACCAGCGCGAGCCCTTCGGCCCGCACCGCGCCCCAGATCCCGAGGGCCGCCCCCAGGAAGAGAAGAGCGGCCGAAAGCCATCGCCCCGCTCGACCCGCCGGGGCCGCGAGGACTTCCTCCAGGTCCGCGAGCCTCGCCTCCTGGCTGCGTAGCCGCTCGTTCAGGCGCTCGTACTCGGCCCGGGCCGCCTCGAGCGCCTCCCACGCCCTACGCCGGTCCTCCCACGTCTCTTCGCCCCCCGGGGTTGGGCCCGCCGCGGCCTCCCACTTCGCCCGGGCGGCCCGCGCCCGATCGTCGGCCTCGGCCTGCCGCCCCCGGGCCCCGGCGAGGGCGCGCTCGGCCTCCTCCAGGCGCCGCTCCGCGGCCCGCAACGCCTCCCGGCGCTCGCGAAGGGCCTCGCGCAGGGCCGGCCCCACCGGCGCCGCCGCCAACCGTTCCTCGGTCCAGTCGGGGCCCAGCCCCCGGAAGGTCCGGGCGAGGGCCTCGGCCCCCCGCTCGAGCTCGGCCCCCACCTCCCGGGCCTCCCGCAGGGCGGCCTCCACCGCCTGCTGCTTCGCGTAGAGGGCCTGGATCTCCCGGCGGTCCGGGAACGCCACCGGCTCCGGCAGCGCCTCCAGGGCCTTCTTCCGGGCTTCCTCCTCCCGTTTGGCCTCTTCCCGGTGCCGGAGGGCTTCGGCCTCCTCCCGCTGGGCCGCGGCCAGGCCGTCCCGGCACGCCGCGAGCTCCCGGCGTACCCGTTCCAGTTCATCCCGCGCCGCCCGGGAAAGGTCCACGGCCCGCAGGCGCGCCGGGTCGTCCCACCCCGGTCCCAGCCGGGCCGCCTGGTCCCGGAGCCGTCCCCTCGCGGCCGTCACCTCCGCCTCCAGGGTGCCCACCCGCGCCCGGGCCCCTTCGAACCGGGCGAGACGCCGCTCCAGCCCGCGGACCTCGGGCTCGGCCGCGAGAACGGCCTCGTCCCAGCGGAGCGCCCGCCGCTCGGCCTGCAACGGGGCGAGGCGTTGGAGCGTGTCCTGCGCCCGCTCGTCGAGGTTCCGGCGCCGCTCCAGGAGTCCCTCAAAGCGCCGGAGCCCGTCGGGCGGGAACCCCCGGGTGTCCGGCAGGGCCGCCAACTCCACCCGGGCCCGCTCCCGGGCCGCCCACACCGGCCACGCCTTGGTCAGGGATTCCGCCCACGCCAACCGCTCCTGGAGTGCGATCCGCTCGGCCTCGAGATCCCGCCGCCGGGCCTCCAGGCGTTCGATCTCGTGGCACAGGCCCTCGTAGACCTCGGGGTCCCGCCGGGCGTCCCGCAGGGCCGCCGCCAGGTCCTGGAGAGCCCGGAGCCGCCGCGAGATCTCCGGCTTGGAGCCTCTTGGCGTGTAGAGCTCCCGGATCTCGGTCTCGAGCCCGCCCCGCACCGCGGCCAGCCGGCGGGGGCTTTCGCCCATGGCGGCCACGCTCAGCGCCTCGGCCACCTGCTCGTTCGCGAGCGTCTCGAAGGTCTGGAGTTCCTCCAGGCTGAAGGCGAACACGTTCTCGTACACGTCGCGGGTGGTGGAGCCCACGAGCTTTCGCAACTCCGCCTCGCCCCCCACCGTGCCGTCCCCGAACCGGACCCGCACGGCACCGCCCCGGGGCCCCTCGAACCGCTCCACCACCACCCGGTCCCCGTTGCGCTCGAACACGAGCCGACCGCCCTTCGGGACCCCCGGGGGGCAGTCGTAGGGATTCGCCCGGGACCGCCGGTCGGGGAACCCGAAGAGAACCCGGCGCACAAAGGCGAGAAGCGTGCTCTTCCCCGCCTCGTTGGGCCCCAGAAACAGGCACAGCCCCTCGGGAAGCCCCGTGAGGGTGAGGTCTTTGAGGGCGCCGAACCCCTCGACCCGGATCTCCCGGAGCCGCATCAGTCCCCCTCGTCCGCGAGCCGGTCGAGGCACAGGGCCTCGACTTCCTCCAGGAGTTTCGCGAGCTCCCCCTCGTCCGGCTCGTCCAGGACCCGCCGCACCGAGGCCGCCCCGTAGAGCTCCGCCAGGCACGCCCGCAGGGGCTCCCACCCCGCCGGGCCGACCTCCCGGAACCCCTGGATCACCCGGAGACACTCGCCGAGGAAATCGTCGCCCTGCCGCCGGCGCTCCATGTCCGCGGCGGGGCGGGTGGCGGGTTCGATCCGCTCGACCCACACGAAGGGATCCCGGGCCGCGCCGGCCTCCCGCGCCTGTTCGAGGAGCGCTTCCAACGCGCCCGGCCGGGCGAGCTCCCGGTGCAGCGCCCCCCGTCCCCCGAGTTCCACCCGCAGGACCACCGGTCGCCCCCCTGCCGCTTCCCCGGCCTCGTCCACGAGCCGCTCCAGGCGCTCCAGGAGGTCGGAGACGCTCTCCACCCCGTCGATCGAGGCGGTGCGCCGGTCCCAGCGCACCGCGTCCAGGGCCACGAACTCCGGCTCGGCCAACGGCCCCTCCCCGTCCACGCGGACGACCCAGGCGCCCCGGGGGCCGGACTCGTTGGCGTGGCGGCCCTGGAGGTTCCCCGGATATCCCACAAAGGGGTCAGAGGGCGAGAGCACCGAGCGGGTGTGGACGTGGCCCAGGGCCCAGTAGTCGAGCCCCGAGGCCCTAAGCTCCTCCAGGGTTCGGGGGGCGTAGACCTCGTGGCCCCCCGCCGGCCCCACCGTGCAGTGGAGTACCCCGATCTGGAAGGGCTCGCCGCCCTCCCGCCGGAACCCCGTCCCGAATCCGGCCCCCACGCTCCGGCGGGGGTAGCTCGCCCCGTGGATCCGGGCCACAGGGTCCCCCTCCTTTTCGAACACCACCGACTCCTCCCGGGGCCCGAACACATGCACGGTGTCGGGAAGCCGCACGGAGTGGACCCAAGAGTCGAGGGGGTCGTGGTTCCCGTGGGCCACGTAGACCCGGATGCCCGCCTCGGCCAGGCGACGCACCCCGTCCCGGAACGCGAGCTGGGCCCGCAGGCTCCGGTCGGCCCCGTTGTAGAGGTCTCCGGCCACGAGGAGGAAGTCCACCCGGCGCTCCAGGCACAGATCGACCAGGTTCCCCCACGCCCGGAACGTGGCCTCCCGGAGCGTCTCGAACACGAAGTCGTGCTCCTCCGGGAGTCCGAAGAACCCCTGGAACGGGGCATCGAGGTGGAGGTCCGCGGCGTGGACGAACGAAAGCCATGCCATGCCAGATTTCCAGCGTCATCGAGGGTTGGCTGTCGATCACCTTCGTCGCGATTCCGAGCGCCCTGTCGGCGCGGTGGATTCGCTCCCCGGCCTACGTAGCAAAACCCATCGGGCCGTTCAATCCCTCGGCCCCTGGGTATCAAAACTTCCCATTCGAGGGAATTCCACCTTTATGGTATCAGTTTGGACAATTCGCATCCCGGTTGCCGCCGTGCAAACCCCACGGCCGCGAGTTGTACCCGTCCCCAAACCCACGGAGGTGTCAGTCCAATGCGGTTTCGAGACATGTTCGCCAGCCGTTGGGGCATCGTGGGCGTCGGAGCCTTCATCGGCGTGTTGGCCGCTCTCCTCCAAAAGTGGGGCAACCCAGGCAACATGGGGGTTTGCGTGGCATGTTTCGAGCGGGACATCGCCGGAGCGGTAGGCCTCCACCGGGCTGCAGCGGTCCAATATGTGCGACCAGAGATCATCGGCTTCGTGCTGGGCTCCTTTGTCGCCGCCCACGCCTTCGGAGAGTTCCGGAGCCGGTCGGGTTCGGCCCCGGTCGTGCGGTTCCTGCTGGGAGCCTTTGCCATGATCGGCGCGCTGGTCTTCCTCGGTTGCCCCTGGCGGGCGCTCCTCCGGCTCGCCGGGGGTGACGGCAACGCCATCCTTGGCATCCTCGGCCTGCTGGCCGGCATCTGGATCGGCACCCTTTTTCTTCGATCCGGCTACAACCTCGGCCGTGCCCGTCCCTCCCACAAAGCCGCCGGGTGGATCCTGCCGGCCGCCATGGCGGGACTTCTGGGCCTGGCCCTTTTCAACCCTCCGATCCCTGGCGAACCCCGAAGCGGTGTGCTGTTTTACAGCGTGAAAGGACCAGGAGCCCTGCATGCCCCCGTGCTTGCCTCGTTGGGGGCTGGGCTCGTGATCGGATTCCTAGCCCAACGGAGCCGATTCTGCACCATGGGAGCGTTTCGTGACCTCATCCTGTTCCGGGAACCACACCTTTTCCTGGGGGTGCTGGCCCTTTTCGTTTCCGCTCTCGCGGCAAACCTTGGCCTCGGCCAGTTTCAACCCGGCTTTGCCGGCCAACCCGTTGCCCACACCCAGGGAATCTGGAACTTTGCCGGCATGACGCTGGCCGGCTTGGCCTTCGCCCTAGCCGGGGGCTGCCCGGGGCGTCAACTCTTCCTCGCCGGAGAGGGAGACGGAGACGCCGCCATGTTTGTTCTGGGCATGTTCGCCGGGGCTGCGTTCGCCCACAACTTCGGCCTCGCCAGTTCTCCGGCAGGGGTCGGCCCCCTGGGCCCCGCCGCCGTGGCGGTGGGACTGGCGATCTGCCTGCTGATCGGTTGGACCATGCGGGACAAGACCGCTTGAAGGAGGGATCCGTGCACGAGATCGTGGACGCGCGGGGCCTGTCGTGCCCCCAGCCGGTATTGGAAGTCCTGCGGCACATCCGGGCCGGCCGGGTGGAAACACTCGAGGTCCTGGTGGACACCGATACCGCCAAGGAGAACGTGATCCGGGCCGCCCGGAGTCAAGGGTGGGGCGTGAAGGAAGTGAGCCCGGAAGAAACCGGTTACCGAATCACGGTCGTCAAAGCCTGAAGGCTCGGGGTGGGGGGTTGAACTCCGGGGCTCGAAATCGGACCGCCCCACCTACAACCGCCCCCGGAGAACCCCGGCCCCGTGCCCCGGCACCGCTGCCGTGCGACGGGGCGGCGCACCAAGCTCCCCGATGGAACGCCCCTCCAAATCATGGATTCCGACTTCCCCCAGCCCCCCCTTTCAGCTATAAAGGCGGACCCTTACAAAAGTAAACCCTCTGGCCGTGTACCGTCCCACCAGGAATCCGTCCATGCTCCCGATCGCACCCGATGCGTGGCCTTACCTTTGGAAGCTCGTCGTAGCGGCGGCCGTGTTCGGCCTGCTGGGCTGGTCGACCCTCGCCTGGATCGCCCTGGGGCTCGCCGCCTTCGTGGCCTTCTTCTTCCGGGATCCCGACCGGGAGATCCCGCCCGACCCGGACCTCGTGGTGTCTCCCGCCGACGGCAAGGTGCTCCGGATCGACACGGTGGACGAGCCGTTCCTGGGCGGCCGGGGGGTGCGGGTGTCGATCTTCCTCAACGTGTTCAACGTGCACATCAACCGCGCCCCCATCGGCGGGACCGTGCTCTTCCAGACCTACCGCCAGGGGAAGATGCTCCCGGCGTTCCGGGACCACGCCTCGGAGCTCAACGAGCGCAACACGATCGGGATCGAAGGGAAACGGATCCGGGCCGTGGTCCACCAGATCACTGGCATGCTGGCCCGCCGGATCGTGTGCCGGGTGGGGCCGGGCGACCGGCTCCGGAAGGGGGAGCGGCTCGGGCTGATCAAGCTCGGCTCCTGCACCGAGGTGATCCTTCCCGAGTGGGTGGAGCTTTGGGTCCAGCCGGGCCAGAAGGTGAAGGGGGGATCCTCGGTGATCGCGCGGATCCCCGGGGTCCGTCCCGAGGGGGAAGGGAAGGGTTAGGTCCCGGGCACCTCGATCCCGAGTTCCTTCATCTTCTTGTAGAGGCTCGACCGGTCGACCCCGAGGGCCTCGGCCGCCTGGGGCACGTTCCAGCCGGCCTCCTCGAGATGGCGGGCGATGTAGTCCCGCTCGAACTGCCGACGGGCCTCCCGAAGCCCGAGCCCCGGCTTCACCGGACTCCCCGAGCCGCGGCCCTGCCCCCGTACGGCGGGGGGCACGTCGTCCACTGTGAGCCGGTCGGAACGGCACAGGATCACCATCCGCTCGGCCACGTTCTTGAGTTCCCGCACGTTCCCGGGCCACGGGTAGGCCCGGAGCACCGCGAACACGGCCTCTTCGACCTCGACCGGCTCCCGGTTCTCCTCGCGGCAGTACTCCTCGACGAAGTGCCGGAACAAAAGCGGGATGTCCTCGGCCCGGTCCCGCAAGGGCGGCACGTGGATCGGCACCACGTTCAGCCGGTAGTAGAGGTCCTCCCGAAACCGGCCCTCCCGGATCTCCTCCTCCAGGTCCTTGTTGGTGGCCGCGATGATCCGCACGTCCACCTCGTGGGTTTTGGTGCCCCCCACCCGCTCGAACCGCATCTCCTGGATCACCCGGAGGATCTTGGCCTGGGTCTTGAGGCTCATGTCCCCGATCTCGTCGAGGAACAAGGTGCCGCCGTCGGCCAGATCGAACTTGCCCCGCCGCCGGGCCGTGGCCCCGGTGAAGGCCCCCTTTTCGTGGCCGAAGAGCTCGCTCTCGATCAGGTCCTCGGGGATGGCCGCGCAGTTCACCTCGACAAAGGGGCCGTCCCGCCGGCGGCTGGCGCGGTGGACCGCCCGGGCCACCAGCTCCTTGCCCGTGCCGTTTTCCCCGGTGATCAGCACCGACGCCCGGGTCGGCCCCACGACCCGGATCTGCTCCTTGAGCTCCCGCACGGCGGGGCTTTCGCCGATCAGGTCGGGGCTCCGGCCCCAGCGCTCGCGCCAGTACCGGTTCTCCTCGGAAAGCCGCCGGGCCTTCACGGCGTGCTCGATGGTCAGGAGGAGCCGATCCAGGTTTAGCGGCTTCTCGATGAAGTCGTAGGCCCCCAGCTTGGTGGCCTTGACCGCGGTTTCGATCGTCGCGTGGCCCGACATCATGATGACGGGAAGGTCCGGGTCGCGCTCCCGCAGTTTCTGGAGCACCTCGACCCCGTCGATGCCGGGGAGCCACACGTCCAGGAGCACCACGTCCGGGTCGGCCGCGTCGAGGCCGTCCAGGGCCTCCTCCCCGCTTCCGGCCGAGGCCACCTCGTACCCCTCGTCCTCCAGGGCGCCCCGCAGGGTCGCCAGGATCGCCTCCTCGTCGTCCACAACCAGGATCGTTCGGCTCATGGTTTCGTCCCGTCGAGCGGAAGTTCGATCACGAACCGGGTGCCCCGGGGCCGGTTGTCCTGGACCCGGATCGTGCCCCCGTGGTCCGTGACGATGCTCTTCACGATCGCGAGCCCGAGCCCGGTTCCCCCCTCCTTGGTCGAGAAGTAGGGCTCGAAGAGCCGGGTTCTGGCCTCGGGGCTCAACCCAGGGCCGTTGTCGGCCACCGAGATCCGCACCCGCCGGGCCGCGGGGTCGTAGTCGGTGACCACCTCGACCCAGGCCTCCTCCACCCCGTCCAGGGCGGCGACGGCGTTGTCGAGCAGGTTCACGAGAACCCGGCGGATCTGCTCGGCGTCCACGAGCGCGGTGGGCAGTTGGGGATCCAGGCGGACCTCGAACCGGATCTCCGGGTGGGCCGGCCGGTAGAGCCCCGCCACCTCGTCCGCGATCCGGTTCAGGTCCTCGGGCGCCGGCCGGGATTCGGGCATCTTGGCGAACCGGCTAAAGGCGTTCACCAGGCGTTTGAGGCCCTCCACCTGGGCCACGATGGTGCGCGTGGCCTCGTCGAGCACGGCCCCTTCCTCCGACTCCAGGAGCCCGGCGTACTTGCGCCGCAGCCGCTGGGCCGAGAGCTGGATCGGGGTGAGGGGGTTTTTGATCTCGTGGGCCATGCGCCGGGCCACCTCCTGCCAGGCCCGGGCCTTTTGGGCCAATACGAGGTCCGTGAGGTCGTCCACCACGGCCACCGTGCCCAGGTGGCGCCCCTCGTCGTCCCGCAGCCGGGTCATGTGAACCATCAGGGTGCTCCGCCGACCTTCGCGCTCCACCGTGACCTGGCGCTGGATGGAGTCGTGGCGCGAGCGCTCCAACTCGCGGCCGATCTCGGTCAGGGCCGCGTTCACCTCAGCCGGCAGCACCTCGCTGTACATCCGGCCCACACAGTCGGGCGGCAGGCCCAAAAGGTCGCAGGCCGCCGGGTTCACGGTGGTGATCCGGCCCTGGGGGTCTGCGCTCACCACCCCGGCGGTCACCCGGCTCAGCACGATCTCCATGTACCGGCGGCGCTCCTCCAACTCGGCGTTGGCCCGCTCCAGCGTGGCCTGGGCCCTCTCCACCTCCTCCCGGCTCGCCCGCAAGTCCCGGGTCATCCGGTTGAACGAGGCCACGAGCACGCCCACCTCGTCGCGGCTCGGCACCTCGAGCTCGAAGTTGAGGTCGCCCCCCGCCACCCGAAGGGTCGCCTCGGCCAGCGCCTGGATCGGCCCGGTGATGCCCCGGGCCAGGTAAAACCCGAACCAGATCGCGGCGAACACGAGAAGCAGGGCCACGAGGAGGAGGGGAAGGATGTAGCTCACCTTGATGGGGGTCCGGAGGATCTGGAGCTGGCGATACTCCTCGAACCCCTCGGTGATGTCCTCCAACCGCTCCAAGGTCCGGCCCGGCAGGTGCAGGTCCACCACCAGGGCGCCGGCGCCACCCGCGGGGACCACGGCCCGGATGAAGTCGCCCCGGTCGGTCTTGAGGAGGGTCGCTCCCTCCTTCCCTTCCAGGGCCTCCTTCACCGGAGGGCTCGCCGGGCCCGGCGGCGGGGCCGTGGGGCGGTCGGGGTGGGCGGCCCGGGCCCGGATCCGCCCGTCCGACGTCACCAGGTACACCGCGGCGGCTCCCATTTTCTCCACGCCCCGGGCGAGGTCCAGCTCGTCCGGGGATTTCGCCAGGAGCCGTGCGATCTCCAGGGCCTGCTCCTCCTGCTCCCGGTAGTAGGCCCGCGCCACCTCGAGGGCCTGGCGCAGCGCGCCCTCCACCCGGTCGCTGAACCAGCTGTCGATGCTTCGGGCCAGAAACCCCGCGCTGGCGAGGAACAAGAGCGCCGTCGGGATCACCGTGATGGCGAGGAAGGCCAACACGAGGCGGGTTCGGAGGCGGGCGCCGAGCACGCCCCGCCGCCACTCGAACACGAGCTTCGTGAGGTTCCGAAGGCAGAGATAAAGGAGCAGGAGTAGGAGCAGGATGTGGAGGTTGACCAGGGCGAAAAACCCGAGGCTCTCCCCCACCGAGGCCCCCCCGAGCCCCATCGAACGCCACAGCACGGCTGCCAGGATCCCCCAGAGGACCAGGAGGATGCTTAGCCCCAGGAGCACCGCCGGACGCCGGAGGGAACCCTTGGGCCACCTCATGGCAACTCCCGCGGCACCTCGACCAC
The DNA here is from genome assembly GCF_054681715.1 of Deferrisoma sp. NCBI lineage: Bacteria > Pseudomonadati > Thermodesulfobacteriota > Deferrisomatia > Deferrisomatales > Deferrisomataceae > Deferrisoma > Deferrisoma sp. Next base: position 1,255 of record NZ_BAAHFQ010000100.1, on the reverse strand, counting down.
GTACCAGGGGGTCTCCACGTCCCAGAGCCCGACGAACGGCAGGATGCGGTGGAGCCGGAACGGGAGCTGGAACTCCTGGAGGCGGGCCCGGATCCGCAGGAAGGCCGGTGGGCCCCTGAGGGCGTCCAGGGGCAGGAGGCTCAGCCGCTCCACCCGGGCCAGCGCGTTCACGGCCTTTTCGAGTTCCGGCACCTCGGGCCCCTCCGACCCGTCCTCAAAGGTGACGTGAAACCGGTTCTGGAGGTTGTTCTTCTCCAAGGTGCGTGTGAGCTGAAGGTCGGCCAGCACCTCGTCCCGGGCCCAGGCTCTGGGCCGGTCCACCCGCACCCAAAACGTGAACCGCACGGGAAGCCCGCTTTCCAACGTTTCCCGCAACTGGGGAACGAGGGCCTTCTCCACCCGGAAGGAAACCAGGAGATCCCCCCTGGGCCCCCGCTCGAGCCGCACGTCGGTCACGTAGGGCACTGGCGTCTCCGCGGCGCACGGCTCCCCAACCGGCCCTCCGACACCGGCAAGGAGCAGAAGCAACGCGAAGAGGATGAGACGCCAATACGTCAACGCGGGACTCCCCGGGGGCCCACGGCCGCCCAAAGAGCCCGATTCTAAGGCGAGGAGGTTCCCGGTAACAAGCCGCGCTGGCCCCCGCCGGCGGGCACAAGAAACCGCCGGCCCAAACGCTGCCGGACCGGCGGTCGAGGGGTCTGAAGGGAACGAACGCTCAGGCGGGTGCCGGGGCCAGGGAGTCCCCCACCTGGCGGGGAAGCGCGGGCCGGACCGGGGCCTCGGCTTCGACCTCCACAAGTGTCCAGGCGTCCGGCCGCGCCAGGAGCGCCTTCACCAGGTGGTCGTGCATCGCGTGTCCGCCCTTGTGGACGATGAGGTGGCCCTGAATCGGGTGGCCGACGAGCGCCAGGTCGCCGATGGCGTCCAGGACCTTGTGGCGAACGGGTTCGTTGGGCATGCGAAGCCCCTCGGGATTGAGCACCCGGTCCCCTTCGACGACCACGGCGTTCTCCAGGCTTCCGCCGAGGGCCTTGCCGTTCTTTCGGAGGAACTCCACCTCGTGGAGGAACCCGAAGGTCCGCGCCGAGGCCACCGCCCCCGCGAACCCCTGGGGTGTGACGTCGAGGAAGTAGTGCTGGGATCCCGGGAACCGGCCGCCGAAGTCGATGGAGTAGGTGACGCGGAATCCCGGGGCGGGCCGCAGGATGCAGAACTTGTCGCCGTCCTGCACCCGGATCGGCTTCTCGACCCG
>NZ_BAAHFQ010000099.1:0-11621 GCF_054681715.1 Deferrisoma sp. | reverse complement strand
CGGGGGAAAGCACGGCTACATCTACCAGGCCCTCACGTTTCACAAGCGCGACAAGCTGATGGAGCCGTTCCTGCTCCACGTGGACCCGGCCACCCGGCAGGACGAAAGCCAGTACTGCCACGAGGGCCAGGAGTTCCTGCTGGTGCTGGAAGGGGAAACCGAACTCCTGCTGGGAGACGAGCGGATCGTGTTGCGGGAGGGGGACTGCGTGTATTTCGACTCCCATCTCCGGCACCGGTTGCTGGCCCGGGGGGACCGGCCGGCAAGGGTGCTGGCCGTCCTGGCCAAGGGGGCCTGACCGTGCCAGGTGCCAGAAGCCAGAGGACAGGGCGTTCTGGCATCTGCCTTCGGAACTCCGGCCCCTGATACGGTAGCCAGTCCCGGAGGGTGGGGCGAGCTGAGACGCTGGAATCGCAGATGGTTTTGCCTCCCAGCGTCCCAGCCTCCCAGCGTCCCAGCAGAAGGTACTTGGAACCCTTGGAGGAGGCGATGGACCCGATTCGCGCGAAAAAGATCGCGGCCGCCGTGGCCGGGGTGATGGAGTTCCTAGCCGAGGCGCAGGCCGCGGCCGCCGCCGCGGCCCCGGACTCAGCGGTTCCGGCCGCCCCCGCACCGGGGCCGGCGCCCTCGGCCTGGGCGCTCGCCGGCCGCCACGACACCATGCTGTTCCGCACCCTGTGGCAGCGCCGCGTCGCTCGCCTCGGTTGACCCGTTCGCACGTCACCTGATCGTTTCGAGGGGAAGGAGTCTGCCATGTCCAAAAAGCCCAACCCGCTCAAGATTACCGACCTCACCTTCCGCGACGGCCACCAGAGCCTGTTCGCGACCCGGATGCGCACCGAGGACATGGAGGCCATCGCCGAGGCGGTGGGCAAGGTGGGCTACCACGCCCTGGAGGTGTGGGGCGGGGCCACCTTCGACGTCATGCACCGGTTCCTGGGGGAGGACCCCTGGGAACGGCCCCGGCGTCTCCGGCGCTACATCCCCAAGGAGGTGAAGTTCCAGATGCTCCTGCGGGGCCAGAACCTCGTGGGGTACCGGAACTACGCCGACGACGTGGTCGAGGCGTTCGTCGACGAGGCCTGCGACGCCGGGATCGAGATCTTCCGGGTGTTCGATGCTCTGAACGACGAGCGCAACTTCGAGACCGCGGCCCGGGCCATCAAGCGAAACGGCATGCACTTCCAGGCGGCGCTCTCCTACACCGTGACCGAGCGCAAGATGGGCGGGCCCCTCTTCACCCTGGAGTACTGGGTGGAGAAGGCGAAGACCTTCGCCTCGATGGGGGCCGATTCCATCTGCATCAAGGACATGGCGGGGCTGCTGGCCCCGGACGACGCCTATGATCTGATCAAGGCCATCAAAAAGGCCACCAAGCTGCCGGTGGAGCTCCACTGCCACACCACCTCGGGGCTCGCCGAATACACGTTCCAGCGGGCCATCGACGCCGGCGTGGACATCCTCGACACGTGTTCGGCACCGTTTGCGAACCGGTCGAGCCACCCGGCCGTGGAGCCCATCGTGATGATGCTCCAGGGCACGCCCCGGGACACCGGGCTCGACCTGGACCGCCTGAACGAGGTGGCCGAGTACCTGGAGCGGATCGGGCCGAAATACCGCCACCTCCTGGACACCACGCGGCTCTCCGTGGTGGACATCGGGGTGCTCCTGCACCAGGTACCGGGCGGCATGCTCTCGAACCTGGTGAACCAGTTGCGCCAGGCCGGCGCCGAGGACCGCCTGAACGACGTGTTCCGGGAACTGCCCCGGGCGCGCAAGGACCTGGGCTACCCGCCGCTGGTGACCCCCACGAGCCAGATCGTCGGGGTGCAGGCCGTCCAGAACGTGCTCTTCGGGAACCCCGACGGTTCCCTGGAGGAGCGCTACAAGATGATCTCGGGCCAGGTGAAGGATTACTGCTACGGGCTCTACGGCCGGCCCCCGGCCGAGATCAACCCGGAACTCCGGAAGCTGGCCCTCAAGGGGTACCCCCGGGGCGAGGAGCCCATCACCTGCCGGCCGGCCGACATCCTGGAGCCGGAGCTCGAGAAGGCGAAGGCCGAGGTGGGCGACCTGGCCAAGGACCGCAAGGACCTCCTGCTCTACACCCTGTTCCCGACCACGGGGAAGCGGTTCCTCCGGGTGAAATACGGGCTCGAACCCGTCCCCGAGGAGTGGAAGCCGCGCACCCTCGAGGACGCCAAGCGCGAGGAGGAGCTGTGCCGCAAGGCCCTGGCCGGTGAGCTGGTGGAGAAGCCCAAGGCCGAGCCGCCGGCGGACGCCCGCACCTACAAGGTGTACGTGGACGGCGAGCTGTTCGAGGTGGCGGTGGAGGCCCCGGCGGGCGCCCCGCCGGTGGTGACCGCGGTGGCCCCGGCGGCTCCCGCGCCCCAGCCGGCGGCGCCGCAGCCGGCACCGGCCCAGCCCGCCCCGGCGGCCGAGCCGCCGAAGCCGGCGGCTCCGGCAGCGGGGGCCAAGGCCGCCCTCGAGGCCCCGATGCCGGGCATGATCGTGGACGTCCTGGTGGGCCCCGGCGACCCCGTGAAGGCCGGCGACGTCGTGGTGATCCTCGAGGCCATGAAGATGGAGAACGCCCTCGAGGCCCCGGCCGACGGCGTGGTCCAGGAGGTGCGGTGCGCCAAGGGCGACAACGTGGCCAAGGGCGACGTGCTCGTGACGATCGGGTAACCGCTGGCCAAGACCCCGTGATCCCAGTCCCGGGCGGCCCGACCGCCCGGGTTTGCGTTGACGTGCGAGAGGAGGACCTCGGATGAGCCTGCAGGAAAAATTCGAACTTCTGGCCCAGAAGAACCGGGAGGCCGAGGCCGGCGGCGGGGAGGAGCGGATCGCCAAGCACCACGCCCAGGGCAAGCTCACGGCCCGGGAGCGGCTGGCGCTCCTCTTTGACCCGGGGACGTTCGTGGAGGTGGACAAGTTCGTCACTCACCAATGCACGAACTTCGGCATGGAGAAGACGAAGATCCTCGGCGACGGCGTGGTCACCGGGTACGGCAAGGTGGACGGCCGCCTGGTGTACGCCTACGCCCAGGACTTCACGGTGTTCGGGGGGAGCCTGTCGCTCACCATGTCCAACAAGATCTGCAAGATCATGGACATGGCCCTGAAGAACGGCGCGCCGGTGGTGGGCCTGAACGACTCGGGGGGCGCCCGGATCCAGGAGGGGGTCCAGAGCCTCGCGGGCTACGCCAACATCTTCCACCGCAACGTGATGAGCTCCGGGGTGATCCCCCAGATCTCGGCCATCATGGGCACCTGCGCCGGCGGCGCGGTGTACAGCCCGGCGCTCACGGATTTCATTTTCATGGTGGACGGCACGAGCCACATGTTCATCACGGGCCCCCGGGTGATCAAGGCGGTCACCAACGAGGACGTGACCATGGACGCCCTGGGCGGGGCCATGACCCACAACCAGCGCTCCGGGGTGGCCCATTTCGCCGCGTCGGACGACAAGGAGTGCATCGCCCAGATCAAGCGGCTCCTGTCGTTCCTGCCGTCCAACAACTTGGAGGACCCGCCGTTCGTGCCCACCGACGACCCGGCCGACCGGAAGCTCCCCGAGATCAACGAGGTGGTGCCCGACAACCCCAACAAGGGCTACGACATCAAGACGATCATCACGGCCATGGTGGACCACGGGGACTTCTTCGAGGTCCACGCCCACTACGCGCCCAACATCGTGGTGGGGTTCGCCCGGATGGGCGGAACCGTGGTGGGCATCGTGGCGAACCAGCCGGCCCACCTGGCCGGGTGCCTCGACTGCGACGCCTCCATGAAGGGGGCCCGGTTCGTGCGGTTCTGCGACGCGTTCAACATCCCCATCGTGACCCTGGAGGACGTGCCCGGCTACCTGCCCGGCACCGACCAGGAGTACCGGGGCATCATCAAGCACGGGGCCAAGCTCATTTACGCCTACTCCGAGGCCACGGTGCCGAAGATCACCGTGATCACCCGCAAGGCCTACGGCGGCGCCTATTGCGTGATGAGCTCCAAGCACCTCCGGGGCGACGTGAACCTCGCCTTCCCCACGGCCGAGATCGCGGTCATGGGGCCCCAGGGCGCGGTGGACATCATCTTCCGCAAGGAGATCCAGAAGGCCGAGGATCCCAAGAAGGCCCGGGAGGAGAAGATCGCCGAGTACACCGAGCGGTTCGCCAACCCCTACCAGGCCGCGGAGCTCGGGTACATCGACGAGGTGATCCTGCCCGAGGACCTCAGGATCCGGGTGATCCAGGGCCTCGAGGCCTGCCGCAACAAGCGCGACACCAACCCGCCGCGCAAGCACGGGAACATCCCGCTTTAGGGGGCCGGCCGTGACCGACGTGTGGACCTTCGCCGTTCAAACCACCGCGGTGGGAATGGGGGTGGTGTTCGTGGCCTTGTTCCTGCTGTCGGTGTACATGCACTACTTCAAGGAGTTCACGGCCCGCCTCGAGGGCAAGGGGCGTCGGGTCCGGCGGGAATCGAAGGCCACGGCACCGGCGCCCGCGCCCCGCGTGGAGCCGGTGCCCCGGGAGGAGCCGCCGGCGGCGGACGACGAGGGGGCCCGCACCGCGGCGGCCGTGGCCGTGGCGTTGGCCCTGCGGGGCGTCGGCGGGGCCCCCGCCCCCGAGGTGGCCGCGGCCATCGCCGCGGCCCTTGCGCTCCACCGGGCCCGCCCGGCCCCGGAACCGGGCCCCTCTGCCGCGCCGATTCGGTCTTGGGGTCTCGCCGGCCGGTTGGAGGCCATGGCCGGCCGGGCCGCGCGCCAGGAACGGATCCACCGGTGACCCCCTGGGGCCGCCGGCCCCGTCCCCGTTGAGCTTCCCTTTCCTTTGGAGGACGTGTTCATGAGCCGCTACGATCTTGTCATCAACGGACAGCCCTACGCCGTGGAGATCCGGAGCCTGGCCGGAGGCCGGGCCACCGTGGTGGTAAACGGCGTGACCTACGACGTGGAGATCCCCGGCGGGGCGGCGGCCGCGCCCGCCTCCCAGCCGGCCCCGGCGCCCCAGCCCGCCCCGGCCCCGGCCCAGCCCGCCGCCCAGCCGGCTCCCGCGCCGCAACCCCAGCCGGCGAAACCGGCCCCGGCGGCCGCGCCGGCCCCCGAGGGCGGCGAGGTGATCACGGCCCCCATGCCCGGCCACATCCTCAACGTGCTCGTGGCCGAGGGCGACGCCGTGGAGGTGGGGGACACGGTGGTCGTGATGGAGGCCATGAAGATGGAGAACGAGATCAAGGCCCACGTGGCCGGCAAGGTCCTGGAGGTCAAGGTCGCCAAGGGCCAGGACGTGGGCGTGGGCGAGGTGCTCGTGGTGATCGGAGCCGGCTGATGGAAGGGATGGACGGGTTCCTTCAGAAATTCCTGGGGGGCACCGGGTTCGCGAACGCCACGCCCGGGCATCTGCTGATGCTGGCGGTGGGACTCACGTTCATCTATCTGGCGATCCGCAAGCACTACGAGCCCCTGCTCCTGATTCCCATCGGGTTCGGGATCCTGATCGCCAACATCCCGCTGCCCCCCGGGTTCCAGCTCATTTCCAAGGAGTTCATGGCGGGCACGGCGGGGCCGAGCGCGGTCATGGACTACCTTTATCTGGGGGTGCTCAAGGGCTTCTATCCCCCGCTCATCTTCCTCGGGATCGGGGCCCTGACGGACTTTTCGTCCCTCATCGCCAACCCCCGGCTCGTTCTCCTGGGGGCGGCGGCTCAGTTCGGCATCTTCGCCACCCTGGCCGGGGCGCTTTGGCTCGGGTTCTCTCCGCCCGAGGCCGCCGCCATCGGGATCATCGGCGGGGCCGACGGGCCCACCTCGATCTTCCTGGCCTCCCGGCTGGCGCCCCATCTCATCGCCCCGGTGGCCATCGCGGCGTACTCCTACATGGCCCTGGTGCCCGTGATCCAGCCGCCGGTCATGTACCTCCTGACCACGAAGAACGAGCGGCGGATCAAGATGGCCCCGGCCAAGAGCGCCTCGCGGCTCGAGCGGATCCTGTTTCCCATCGCGTCGTTTCTGATCTGCACCCTGATCGCCCCGGGCGCCGTGATCCTGCTGGGCATGCTGTTCTTCGGGAATCTCCTGAAGGAGAGCGGGGTCACCGACCGGCTCTCCAACACGGCCAAGTCGGCCTTCATCGACACCGTTACGATCCTCCTGGGGGTGAGCGTGGGCGCGAGCGCCTCGGCCGAGACCTTCCTCACCCCCCAGAGCCTTCAGATCTTCGCCCTGGGTGCCGCGAGCTTTGCCGTAGCTACGGCGGCCGGGGTGCTCTTCGCGAAGGGCATGAACCTGTTCACGAAGAACAAGATCAACCCCCTGATCGGGGCGGCCGGGGTGAGCGCGGTGCCCGACTCGGCCCGGGTGGCCCAGATGGTGGGGGCCAAGGAGGATCCGACGAACTTCCTGCTGATGCACGCCATGGGCCCCAACGTGGCCGGGGTCATCGGTTCGGCCATCGCGGCCGGGGTGCTCTGGTCGCTCCTGGGTGGGTAGGCTCTCACCTTTCCGCACAAAGAACCGCCCGGGTCGGCGCGCGCCGGCCCGGGCGGTTTTCCTTTTGGGGCCCTGCCCTGCCTACTCCCGCACGATCCTCCCCTCCGACTCCTTGAGTTCCTGGTGCAGAAAGAAGTTCAAAAGCGTCCGGATCCCCACGATGGCCGCGAGTTGGCCGATGTCCTGCCAGTTCGGGGAGATCGCGGTGCGCATCACGTCGGCCCCGATCAGGAACTCGAGGCTGAGCGAAAGGTTGTGCCCGAGCTCGTGGCGCATGGTGAACAGCGCCCGGTGGTGCCGGTGGCGGAACAACCCGCCCCGCACGTAGATCACCACGGCCTGCACGATGCCCACCAGGATGAAGAACACGGCCATGGCCTCGGCCGCGAGGGCCACGTAGTGGGCGACTTGTTTGATCCAGAGTTCCATGGGGGTTCCGTTGGGACGTTGGGACGTTCGAACGTTGGGACGTTAGGACGCAAGTACGCTTGCATCCGCTGCGGCCGGGGCGTGGGACCGGGCCCCGGCGCGCGACGGCCGGGGGGTTGCGCCCCGGCGGCCGAACGCTATTTTTGGAAGCGCGAACCAAGGACCCAACCCGCGACGGGCGCGCGCGTTCCGTCCTGGGGCGAAACGGGGTATGGCCGCTTGGCTGCCTAGCCGCCGAGCGGCCGTGCCCGAAAGGAGGGTACCATGGGATTCTGGGAATCCAAGCCGTGCCGGGTGGTGTCGGGTCTGGCCGTGGTGCTGGCCGTGGCCCTGGTGATCACCGGCTGGGCGTTCGGGTACACGCCGGACCGCTGGAATCCGGCCACCTGGGTGGCCCTGGTCGCGGTGCTCGCCTGCCTGGCGGTATGCTGCTGCGCCGGGAGCCGGCGGGACGCCTGCCGCCGGCCGTAGGCCGCGTCATCGATCGAGCCGGGTGATCCCCTCCTCCCGGGCGATCCGCACCGCTTCGATCACCTCGGCCCGGGCCGGCCGGCGATCGAGGGGCGGGAGGCGGTGGGCCTCGCCCACGGGCCGGTACTGGGCCATCACGTTCACGTAGGTGCGAGGCGAGATCTCCCGGGCCAGGAACCGCATCACCTCCCGGGTGCCGGCGAGCCCCCCGGGGAGCACGAGGTGCCGCACCAAAAGCCCCCGCACCGCGATGCCCCGGTCGTCCACGGCCAGGTCCCCCACCTGGCGGTGCATCTCCCTTACCGCGGCCCGGGCCGCCTCCCAGTAGTCGGCCGCGCCGGCGAGCCGCTCCCCCACGGCCCGGTCCACCCATTTGAGGTCCGGCATGTAGATGTCCACCACGCCGTCCAGGAGCCGGAGGGTTTCGACGCTATCGTACCCGCTGGTGTTGTACACCAGGGGGATCCGAAGGCCCCGGCGCACCGCGATGGCGAGGCCCGCGAGGATCTGGGGCACCACATGGGAGGGAGTCACCAGGTTCACGTTGTGGCAGCCCTGGGCCTGGATCCACAGGAACGTTCGGGCCAACCGGTGGGCCGGCGTGATCGCGCCCTCGCCGTCCTGGGAGATGTCCCAGTTCTGGCAGAACCGGCAGCGCAGGTTGCATTCCGAAAAGAACACCGTGCCCGAGCCCCCGAACCCCACGAGGGGCCGCTCCTCCCCGAAGTGGGGGCCGGCGGAGGCCACCTTGGCGTGGAGCCCGGTGCGGCACACGCCGGTTTCGCACCGGAGCCGGTTCACCCCGCAGCGCCGGGGGCAAAGATCGCAGGCGGCGAGCCGTTGATAGGCCGCCCGCAGGGCCGAGTGCAGCCGGCCCGACCGCCAGGCGGAGACGTAAGCGGGTTCGAACATGGTGCGGCCCCTTCGGACCCTCACCCCCCGGGTCCCTTTACCCGGTACCGGGCCGGCGCGATCCGCTCGGCGCGGCACCGAGGGCACCGGCCCGGCCGGGTGGATCGGGTGCGGTCGCGAAACGAGAACCCGCAGGCTCGGCAGCGTGCGGGCTCCACCACGACCCGCTCCCCGGGCGCAAGCGACCGGAGGGCGTGGCTGAGATGCTCGGCGGCCTCGGGCTCCCGGAGCCCAAGCGCTCGGGCCAGGTCGGCCACGGTGGCCGGCCCGGCCCGCAGAAGCTCCAGCATCCGGCGGCGCACCGTTTCGGTCACCGGCTCCAAAATCCCTCTGGGTCGTAGCGCCGGATCACCGCAAGGTCCTCGGGCGTGGGCTCCGGGGTGCGGGGAACGGGGTCGGGGATCACGACGGGCCAGCCCGTGAGCGCCCGGACCTCCTCGGGATCCACCCCGGGGTGAACCGAGGCAACCACCATCTCCCGGGTGCGGGGGTGAAATGTGAACACGCATTTGTCGGTGATGACGCCCGCGGGGCCGCCCCCCCGAAGCCCCTGCTCCTCGCGCCAGGCCCGGCCGTCGCCGTGCCCCGGGCTCGTCACATAGCGCACCCGCTCCACGAACCGCCGGCGCTCGTGCTTCATCACGATCACGAGCCGCCCGGCCATGCAGGCGATGTCGCAGGCGCCCCCGCTGCCGGGCAGCCGAACCGGGGCCGTATCGGGGCCCACCTCGGTGGTGTTCAGGTTGCCGAACCGGTCGATCTCGGCCCCCCCGATGAACCCTAGATCCACCCGGCCGGACTGCAGGAGCCCCATCGCCGGTTCCATGCCCATGCACATGCGGGCGCCCCGGAGGTTGGGGGGATCGCTCATGGTGATCAGGGGGTCGGCCGCGGGGGTGTCGCGGAGCACCCCGTTCTCGAAGAGCCCGACGGCCCGGGGCGCGTGGGTGGACCGGGCCAGCAGGAACGCGAGCAGCGGCAACCGCATGCCCACGAACACGAGCTCCCCGTCCCGGATCTCCCGGGCGGCCCGCGCGATCATGAGTTCTCCGGGGGTGTAGTCGGCCATGGCGGGTCCGCTGCTCGAAGGCTACGAAGCTGGGAAGCTGGAACGCGAAAACCCAAGGGGCAAGATCCGCCGCCCCGCCCTCAATACCCGAAATCGGCGGCCACCGAGTAGGCGTGGTCCGCCACCCGCAGCCGGTCGAGGCGGCCCTGGGCCCGCAGTCGGTCCACGTACGCGCCGTGGTCTGCCACGCCGGTCACCCACTCCTCCAGCCAGGCCTCGAACCCTTCGCGGGTGCGGCTCGCGGCGTGGTACTCCCGGTAAAAGTCGTGATCCCGGTTCGCGTAGCCCTGGCAGGGGGAAGGGTGGCTGCCCCACCGGGCCTCCACCACCGCGCTCACCCGGAAGCCCGGGATCAGGGTGCGGTTGGGGTCGCTCGCGATCACCCAGGGCGGCACGATCTCCTCGGCCACCACGATCACCCGTTCGGCCGCGAACGCCGCCTCCTGGGTGACCCCCAGGTTCCCCCAGGCGTGGGCGTTCCCCTGGGCGTCGGCCCGCTGCACGTGGAGGATCGCCACGTCCGGCACGATCGCCGCAACCGCCACCAGCGCCTCCCCGGTGAACGGGCACCGGTGGGGCCGGAGCCCCGGGTTGCGTTCCAGAACGGAGCTCCCCAGGGCCGTGCGGGTGGGCAGATACGGAAGCCCCATGCTGGCGGCCTTGAGCCCGGTCTGGAGGGTGAAGTTCGTGTGGTCCACCACCTCCACCGGCCGGGGTTCGCCCCGTTCCACGGCCCGGCGGAAGTTATACCCCGAGCCCATCATCACGTTCCCCACCCAGGCCGCCTCCACCCGGGCGGCGCACCCGGCGCCGATCAGCACGTCGAAGAGCATGTCGGAGATCGGCCCGATCAGCGTGAGGTCCCCGATGCCCTGCCGGACGATCTCGTTCCCGGCCGCGAACGGGATCAAGGACTCCAGGGCCGCGCCCATCACCACCCGGTCGCCGGGCCGCACGAAGAGCCCCACCGCCTCCGCCAGGGTGTAGATCTTGGTCTCCACCGTCAGTCGTCCGCGAACACGAGGCAGGTGTTCCGAAGCCGCTTCTTGCCCTGGGCCACGATCTCGTCCTCGGTCATGGTCTTCTTAAGCTCGTCCCAGTAGTTCACCGAGGCGCCGATCAGGATCATCGAGACGAGCCGCACCGCGTCGGTGATGAGCTCCACCATGTGGGCGCACCCCCGTGGCCCGCCGAGCCGCTTCGTGATCTCCCGGACGATGCCCCGGCCGATCGTGAGCCCCACGAGTTCCTTGACCCCCTCGGCGCCGGCCCGGCACCGGGAAAGGGGCACCTTGGTCATGTTGGCCCTGGCGTCCTCGATGACCCCGTCGGGCAGCCGCACCAGAAGCTCCAGGTGGAACGAGTGCTCCAGGTCCAACAGCGTGCTCGTGACCAGCAGATGCTCCGGGTCCACCTGCTTCACGTTGGAGTGGATCGAGCGCTGGAAGATGTCCATGGGCTAGAAGCTCGGCGGGGTGATGACCCAGATGGCCCGCATCACGTCGGGCCCGGGGTTTCTCCATTTGTGGGGGATCGACGAGGTGAAATAGATCGAGTCCCCGGGCTCCATGCGGTATTCCTTCCCCCCGAGCTCGAACAGGAGGGTGCCCTCGAGCACGGTGCCGAACTCCTCGCCCTCGTGGGAGTACTCGCCCTCGCTCTCCCCGCCCGGAAGCAGGGTGAAGAAGATCACCTCCATCTTGCGGTTCGGCACCTTCGAGGCCCCGAACTCGAAGATCACCTTGTCCTTGACCACCTCGTAGGGCACCCGGTCGGAGCGCCTCAGGAAGTACACCTGTTCGTCCCGGTCCTCGGTGAACATGTCGCCGATGCTCACCCCCAGGGCCTGGGTGATCCTCTTGAGGCTCGCGATCGAGGGGGAGTTCTTGTCGTTCTCGATCTGGGAGAGGAAACTCTTCGAAAACCCCGTGCGTTTCGCGAGTTCCTCCAGGCTGTACCCCCGGGCCCTCCGGGCCTCCCTGAGCTTTTTCCCGAGCATGTTCCGGATCTCCAACCAAGGTTTTGAATGCGGCCACGCCGACCCTTGTAAACAAAAGTGCGCCCGAGGTCAACGCCCACTTGGGCGGCTTGACACGCCCCCGCCCAAGTGGGAGCATGGCGCCCGTCGCGCGCCCGTAGCTCAGCTGGATAGAGCGCCGGACTTCGAATCCGTAGGTCGGGGGTTCGAATCCCTCCGGGCGTGCCATTCGCGAAGGATCGCCGCCTCCGGTTTGGGGGCGGCGTTTTCGT
>NZ_BAAHFQ010000098.1:0-11686 GCF_054681715.1 Deferrisoma sp. | reverse complement strand
GCGAGCACGATCTCGTGGCCCGTGCGGTGGAACAGGCGGGCCAGGGCCCTGAGGATGTTTTCCTCGTCGTCCACGAACAACAGCGTGTGCTTCGCCATGGGATCACCCCTCCCCGATCCGGTACACGGTGCCGCGCCATCCCGGCGCCTCCACCGGGCTCGCCCCGGCCACGGGGCCCGGGCCGTCGCCCCAGGCCCGGCCGAGCGCCGCGCCGTCGCCCAGCCGCTCCCGGGCGGCCCGGTTCGCCAATGCCACCTTGCCGTCCTCCCCCACGGCCACGAGCGCCACGGGCGCGGCCTCGAGCACCGCCCGCGCGAGCCCGGCGCTCCGGGCCTCCAGGCCCTGGCGGATCGTCTCCTCGAGGCACCGGTTGATGGCGGCGAGCTCGGCGTTCTGGGCCTCCACCCGCACCCGGAGCACCTCGCACCGGCGCCGGAGGGTGACGGCCTCGGCGGCCTCGGCCACGGTGGCCCGCAGCACCTCGTCGTCCCAGGGCTTGGTGAGGAACTTGAAGATCGCCCCCTCGTTCACGGCCTCGATCACCGCGCTCACGTCGGTGTAACCCGACAGGACGATCCGCACGCACTCCGGGTGGAGCGCCTTGAGCCGCCGCAGGAGCTCCACGCCGGTCATGCCGGGCATGCGCTGGTCGGCCACCACCACGTCGAAGGGCCCCTCGGCCTCGAACCGCCGCAGGGCCTCCTCCCCCGAGGTGGCGAAGCCCAGGGCCCAGGGCTCCCGGCGAAAGAGCCGCCGCAGGGCCCGGAGCACGTTCTCCTCGTCGTCCACGAACAGGACCTTGGGGGTGTCGGCGCCGGCGCTCATCGGACCCCCGCCTCCCCCGCCTCGGGCGGGACCACGGGCAGCACCACCCGGAATGTGCTCCCCTCGCCCGGGGTGCTCTCGGCCCGGATCTCCCCGCCGTGGGCCCGGACGATGCCCGCCGCCAGATGGAGCCCCAGGCCGGTCCCCTTGCCCGGGGGCTTGGTGGTGAAGAACGGGTCGAAGATCCGCTTGAGGTTCCCGGACGGGATCCCCACCCCGGTGTCCGCGATCTCCACCACCACCCGTTCCCCGTCGGCCCGGGTACGCACCGTGACCCGGCCCCGGCCGGCGTTCTTCTCCTTGACCGCGTGGGCCGCGTTCACCAGGAGGTTCAGGAACACCTGGTTGAGCTGCTGGGGCCGGCACAGGACCTCGGGGATCTCCCCGAACTCCCGCTCCACGTCGCAGTCGTATTTGAGCTCGTTCCAGGCGATGTTGAGCGTGCTCTCCAGGCACCGGTTGAGGTCCGCGTACTCCCAGTCGCCCCCGCCTGGGTGGCTGAAAGTCTTGAGATCGGTCACGATCTTGCGGATCCGCTCGGCGCCCTCCCGGCACTCGGCCACGATGGCGCCAAGGTCCTCCAGCAGGAAGTCGAGATCCGTCTCGCCCCGCACGGCCCGGTAGGCCTTCCAGGCCTCGAGGGGGTCGGCCGTGCCGCGCTCCACCGCCTCGGCGAGCCCTTTCGTCCTCTCCCCCAGACGGCTCAGGTCCTCGGCGTACTCCGCCAGCCGGTTCAGGTTGGACAGGATGAACCCCACGGGGTTGTTGATCTCGTGGGCGATGCCGGCCGCGAGCTGCCCCACGCTCGCCATCTTCTCGCTTTGCAGGAGCCGGTGCTCGAGCTCCTTTTCCGCCGTGAGGTCCTGGTAGCGCACCACCACCTGCTCCACCCGGCCCCGCCGGAACATGGGGAACAGCCGCACCTGGTACACGGCGCCCCGGGCGTCGTGGAGCTCCACCTGGGCCGGCTCGGCCGAGGCGAACACCCGGCCCACCAGGCTCGCCACCTCGGCGCTCGCCCCGGGCACGGGCAGCTCGGCCAGGGCTTTCCCCAGGATGTCCTCGAAGGGTTTTCGCACCAGGTGGGAAAACGCCCGGTTGGCCCGGCCCACGGTGCCGTCGTGGCCCAGGACCACCGTGGGGTCGGTGATCGAGTCGAACACCGCCTCGATCTCCTGCTTGGCCTGGAACACCCGGATCTCGAGGTCCTTCTTCTCGGTCACGTCGATGAACGAGGCCACGCACCCGGCCGGCCCCTCGGGGGTCCGGACCTCCTCGCAGGACCACAGAAGCTGCCGCCGCAGTCCCCAGCGGTTTCGCACCTCGAGCTCCCGGTTCCGGCAGGCCGGCGCCTCGCCCCGGGTGGCGGCACAGGAGGCTCCCCGGCAGGGGACCCCCACGTCCGCGGCGCGCGCCCCCACCAGGTCCGCCGGCTCGACCCCCAGGACCTCGGCCGCCGCACGGTTGGCCCGGGTCACCACGCCGTCGGGCCCCACGGCCAGCACCCCGGCCGGGAGGGCGTCGAGGAGGCTCTCCAGGAAGGCCCCCGTGCGGGACAGCTCGGCCGCCTGGTCCCGCACCATCCGCTCGAGCTCGGTGCGGAACGCCTCGTTCTCCCGGACGAGCCGGCGGTACTCCATGGCCTGGGCCACGGCGTTTCGAAGCACGGCCGCGGGAAACGGCTTCACGAGGAACCGGAACACCTGGGCCCGGGTGGTGGCCTCCTCCGCGATCTTGGGATCCATGACCCCGGTGTAGAGGATGCCGACCACGCCGGGCCAGCGCTCCCGCACCTCGGCCAGGAGGTCCACGCCCGTGGCGTCGGGCATAGCGTGGTCGCTCAGCACCACGTCCACGGTCTCGGCCGCGAGGACCCGCCGGGCCTCGTCGGCCGAGGTGGCGGCGAGCACCCGGTAGCCGGCGGGCTCGAGAAACCCCCTGCAGATCTCGGTGATGCTCGGCTCGTCGTCCACCACGAGCACGGTGGGAGCGGGCTCGCCGGCCGGGCGAGCCCTGGAGTCGCTTGTGGGCACCATGGCACCCCTCCCGCAGGCTTCGGGGCCTCCCGATGGAAGAAGGCCCGGTCCTCGTTATCGGTCGGGAGGGAGGAGAGCTTGAGGGATCCGGGGGGAGAGAAACGGCGAGGACGCCGGGAGGTCAGGGGGCGGGCGCCTCGGCGGCGTTCAGCGGGATCCGCAGGGCGAACACGCTCCCGCCCCCCTCCCGGGGGCGGTAGGTCACCGTGCCGCCGTGGGCCTCGGCGATGGCCCGGCACAGGGTCAACCCCACCCCGAGCCCCCCGCCACCGAAGGCGTGGCCGGAGCTTCGGTGGTGGCGCACGTCCCCCGCCTCGTAGAAGGGATCGAAGATGGCCTCGGCGTCTTCAGGTGGCACCCCGATCCCGGTGTCGGCCACCTCGAGCAGCAGGGTTCCGGCCTCGGGCGCGAGCCGCACTAAGACCGTTCCCCCGTCGGGCGTGAACTTGACCGCGTTCTGGATCAGGGCCCCGGCCGCCCGGGTCCACTTCCTGAGATCCACCCGGACCCGGACGCCCTCGTCCTCGGCCACCTCCAGCTCGATCCGGACGTCCCGGACCTGCCGGTAGAGGTCGCACAGGTCGGCCGCCGCCCGGCCCAGGGCCGAAAGGGGTTCCGCCGCGGGCCGCAGGGGTATCCCCCGCCCCTGGGAGGCCGCCAGATCCCCCAGGTCCTCCACGACCTCCTTGAGCCGCCGCAGGGCCCGGTCGGCGCCCTCCACGAACCGTTGCAGCTCGTCGGGCAGGTCCCCGGCCCGGCCGGCCAGGAGCGACACCAGCCCGGCCGCCACCGTGGTGGGGGTGCGCAGCTCGTGGTTGGCGATGGCGATGAACTTCTCCCGGCGCTCGTTGAGGCGCCGCAGCTCCTCCACCACCCGGCGGAGCTCCCGGTTGTCGCGGGCATACCGGATGCGCTCGTCGCAGTGGCGGATCACGAGATCGAGCTGGGCCAGGCGTACGGGCTTCAGCAGAAAGTCGTAGGCGCCGTGGCGCAGGGCCTCCACCGCGTCGTCCAGGGTTCCGTACCCCGTGATCAAAACCACCTCGGTGGCGGGCCAGCGCTCCCGCACCCGCCGCAGGACCTCGATCCCGGAAATCCCGGGCATCTTGAGATCGGTGATCACGAGATCGGCGGGCTCCTCCTCCAGGAGGAACAGGCCGGCCTCCCCCCCGCCCGCGGTGCGCACCCGGTGGCCCTCCTCCTCCAGGTGCTCCCCCAGGGTGTCGCGCACGGCGGGTTCGTCGTCGATCAGGAGGATGTTCATGGGCGTTCTCGGCTCCCTGGAACGGGGGAATCGCCCTGCCGTGCCCCACCGCCGCCCCCCGCGGGCACCACCCGGAACTTCTCGGCCAGGAACGCTGGGTGGTAGGCCTCCTTGGCCTGCCGCAGGCCCGGATCGCCCAGGTCCTGCTCCCGGTTGACGTACTCGTACCCTTCGAGGGAGTGCAGGCAGAAATCCCGGTTGATCACCTGGGCGAGCCCCTCCCATCCCGGCTCGGTCTTCTCGAAGTGCACCACGAAGGTGCTCGCGTTCAGGGGCTCCCCGAGGCAAAACGCCCGCACCCGGCCGCCCACCCGGATCACCCCGCCCCGGAGCCCCAGTTGGTCCCGGAGCTCGAGGGCCTCGCGGCAGGCCCGGGTCTCCTCGAAGGTGCTGGGGCGGTCCGCCGAGCAGCGGATCTCGCACCACCCCTCGGCCAGCCGCAGGCACTGCCCGGCGTGCTCGTCCCCCAGCTCCTCGTAGACGTATCCTTCGGCATGTTCCCGCAGGAACTTGAGGAGGCGGTTCCGCCGCTTGTGGTAGCGCCTCCCGGGCAGGTGCGCCAGATCGTCGCGGCGGTAGACGTAGTCGGCCTGGTCCCGGTCGGCCGCCGCCCGCCAGGAGGGCGGGGGGAATCGCGCGTCCACCCACGCCCCCGGCACGGGGAACAGGACCGGCGTCGAGCCCCTGCGCCGAAGCTCCGCCACGACCGCCCCCACGGCCTCCGGGTCTGGGGGCCCGATCGGCGGAAACGCGTAGGCGTTCCCATCGTACCCCCGGCCGAGAATCAGAAACGCCTCCCCGAACCGGCTCACCTCGTAGCGGTGCGCGTTCCGGAACAGATAGAGGTTCGCGAAGGTGAACTCCGAGATCTCGGGCTCCAGGGCCCTGAGGCGCGGGGCGAGCTCGTCCCGGTGTCCCAACTCCAAGGGCGCGAACGCCGGGTAGGCGGGGATCCGGGTCACGCCCTCGCTCCCCGGTAACGGTGGCGCACGCGGCCGAGCCAGCGGTTCAGGGGGTGGGATCGCGGGAGGAACCCGAGCACCGGGGGCCGCCGCACCCCCAGGGCCTCCAACTGCCGCCGGAGCACCGGGTGGCCCGGCGCCCTCGCGAGCCCCTCCCGCACCATCCGGTATGCCCGGGCCCGGTCGCCGGCCGCGAGCAGGAGCACCACGAGCACCCCGTACATCTCGGGCCCGGCCCCGTGGCGGCGGATCGCCTCCACGCACGGCCGCACCCCCCGGTGGGGCCGGCCGGCCAAGAGGGCCGAGGCCGCCTCCCGCAGGGCCGCCACGGGGGGCTCGTCCCCGGCGTGGGCCAGGGCGTCGAGGCACCGGCGGTACGCGCCCCGGTGAAACGCGTCGAGGGCCCTGGAGAACGCGCCCTCGGGCCGGACCGCCGGGGCCTCGTGCGTGAGGCTTTCGAACCGCCGCAAAAACTCGTCCATCAGGTCGGAGGCCATTCGGTCGTCCTCCTGGGCAGGCCGCTGAAAGGTTGGGAGGCTGGGAAGCTCCGGTAGGCCGCGGGGCGCGGCCTGTTCGCAGGCACAATAACTTTTCGCGGGTAATCCCACGGCGCATCGCCGCGGCCTGGGCCGACGGGCCGGAGACCGCTGCCCGGCGACCGTCGACCGAAGTTATAGGGCGTCCTCGCCCCGCTCCCCGGTCCGGATCCGCACCGCCTCCTCCACCGGCAGCACGAAGATCTTGCCGTCCCCGATCTTTCCGCTCCGGGCCGCCCGTTCGATCGCCTCCACCACGCCCCAGGCGAGCTCGTCGGGCACCACGACCTCGATCTTCACCTTGGGCAGGAAGTCCACGATGTACTCGGCCCCGCGGTACACCTCGGTGTGCCCCTTCTGGCGGCCGAACCCCTTCACCTCGGTCACGGTGATGCCCTGGACCCCCAGCTCCGACAGGCTGTCCTTCACGTCGTCGAGCTTGAACGGCTTGATGATCGCCTCGATCTTTTTCACCGCCGGTCTCCCTCTTCCGCTTCCCGCAGCGTCCGTTCCAGGGCGGCGAGCCGCTCCTCGAGTTCCTCGATCTCCCAGAGCTGGTGGGGCCGCACCGAGTGGGCCGGCAACCGGCGCCGGCGGTCGGCGATCTCGGCGCGCAACTCCTCGATCTCCCGCCGGATCTCGTCGAGGCGGCTCACGCCCCCTCCTCCAGCACCTCCTCGATCCACTCGAGGGCCGCGATCATGGCGGAGAACCCCACCGTCGGAAGCGCCAGGAGGGCCGCGTGCCGCAGCTCTTCCGGGGAAAACCCCTCCTCCAGGGCCCGGCGGGCGTGGGACTTCACCCCGCCCCGGCTCTGCTGGCCGATGGCGATCCCCAGCCGCACCAACCGCCGGTCCCGCTCCCGCAGGGGGCCCTGGCGGTTCACGGTGAGGGAGAGCTCCATGTGGGCCTTTTCCACCTCGGGGAACCGGCTCAGAAATTTCCGGTAGGGGCCCGGCAACTGGGTCACGACCGCCTCCTTATCGGTGGGTGATGGGGCAACGCCCGCCCGCCGGAACCGCCGGGGGTGTCGAACCCCCGAACCGGACGGTGCCGGCGCTCTATCGTAGCCCAACACGAGCCGGGCGCAAACCTTGTTCCGCCCGACCGGGCCGTTTCCCCCGGCGCGGGGTTGGGGTTAGACTTCGGCTCCGCGGCAGGGGCGCGGTGGCGAACCGCGGCGGCAACGGGAGGCCGGCGCCTGCATCGCCTGTGGGACCGGGCGCCCCGTGCCCCCGAGGGACCCGGAGCGGCCCTTCGGGGGCGATCCGGACCGAAGGCCCCGCCGGCCGGCCAAATGCTCCACGGCAGTCGGGCCCCGGGCGGCCCAGCGGACGCAAAGGGAGACGGGAGATCGGGATGGGTTTTGTCGAGAACCGTGACGCCTGCGGGGTGGTGGCCCACATCCGCAAAGACGGGCGCCCCACGCACGGCACGTTGAAACGAACCCTGGAGGCCCTGGTGGCCCTGGGCCACCGGGGCGGCGAGATCGAGGGCGAGGGCGACGGCGCCGGCGTCCTGGTGGATCTTCCCCGGGAGCTCTGGGCCCGCCGCCTCGCCCGGGCCGGCCGGCGGGAGGACCTGGCGCACCGGCCGGGGTTCTTCGTGGCCCATCTCCTCATTCCCCGCACCCTGCGGCCCCGGGCGGCCGAAGTGAAGGCGGCGGTGCGAAACGAGTGGGCCGCAGCCGGCCTCGAGCTCCTGGCCGAGAACCACCACCCCGTGGCCCCCGAGGCCCTGGGGCCCCGGGCCCGGGAGGACGAACCCGAGTTCTGGCAGGTGGCCGGGCTGGACCCGCTCCACCCCGATCCGACCGAACGCGACGCGTTCCTGGAGCGCATGGCCGGCCGGGCCGAGGCCCTGGGCCTGCACGTCGCGAGCCTGTCGGCCGACCGGTGCGTGTACAAGGTGCACGGCACCCCGGTGACCCTGGGCCGGTACTACCCGGACCTTCGAAGCCCGCTCCTCCAAACCGCCTCGGCCGTCGGCCACTCCCGGTACTCCACCAACACGCTGCCCACCGTGCTCCGGGCCCAGCCCTTCGGGTGCCTGGCCCACAACGGCGAGATCAACACCATCGAGCGGCTCCGGCGAGAGGCGCGGGCCCTGGGCGCCGAGATTCCCCCGGGGGGGTCCGACTCCCAGGATCTCGACCGGATCGTGCGGTTCCTGATCCACGCCTGGGGCCTGAGCCTGCTGGAGGCCGTGGAACTCCTTTTCCCCCCGGTCCACCACGAGATCCTCCACTCGCCCGAGGTGCTCCGGAGCCTCTATGCGGCCATGCGGCGGGTGTTCGACGCCTCGGCCCAGGGCCCGGCCGCGCTGATCCTGCGCCACGGCGACGAGTTCGTGTTCAGCGTGGACGCCCTCGGGCTCCGGCCCCTGTGGGTGTGCGAGACCGGCCGGGAGTGGGTGGTGACCTCCGAGCCGGGGGTGGTGCCGGTGGAGGACCTGGAAACCGACCCCAAGCCCATGGCGCCGGGCGAGAAACTGGCGGTGCGGGCGGGCCCCGCCGGCCCGGAACTCATCCCCCACAGCCCGCTCCAAAAGGAGGTGCTGGCGCGGTTCTCCCGCCGACTGGACCTCGGGGCCTGCTGGGGGGCCCTGGGGCTCGTCCGCGGGGAGCGGGCGCTTCCTCCGGCCGGGGCCCCCTTCGGGGCGGCCGAACCGCCGGAGCCGATCGGCCGCCGGCAGGCTCGGGCCGGGTGGGATCGCCACGACCTGAAGCTGCTCGAGGCCGCGGCGGCCACCGGGGCGGACCCCGTGGGGAGCATGGGCTGGGACGGCCCCCTGGCGGCCCTCGACCCCGAGGCGGCGAACCTCGCGGATTTTCTCCACGAGGACGTGGCCGTGGTCACGAACCCGGCGATCGACCCCAAGCGCGAAGGGGAGCATTTCTCGACCCGGGTCCGGCTCGGAAGCCGGGTGGTTCCGGGGGACCCGCCCCCCTACCCGCCCTGGGTGTCGGTGGAGGTGCCGATCCTGATCGACGGGATCCCCGGGGCCGAGGCCCGGCGGGTGGCCGGGCGGTTCGAAACCGCCCTGCTCGCCGACGTGGTGGCGTTCCTGGGACCCGATCGGGCGGCGCCCCTGTGGCTCCGCCGGACCCCCGGGACGCCGCTCGAACACGATCTCGACCGCCTGGCCGGCGAGGCGAGGGCCGCGGTGGGACGGGGCGCCTGGCTCCTGGTGCTCGCCGATCCACCGGAGGGCCCCGGGATCGACCCGCTCCTCGCTCTGGCCACGGCCGACCGGGCGCTGCGGGAGATGCGGGACGAGCGGGGCCTCGCGTTGCGGCGCCGGGCAAGCCTCGTGGTCGCCACCGACGCCCTCCGGAACCTCCACGACTGCGTGTGCTGCCTGGGGCTCGGGGCCGAGGCCGTGGCGCCCCGGTTGCTCTTGCGGGCCGCGTTCGAGACCGGGGGGGCCGAGGCCGCCGCACGCCTCGTCGGAGCCCTCGTGGGGGGAATCCGGTCGGTCCTCTCCACCATGGGCATCCACGAGGTCTCGGGGTACGGCCGGGTGTTCTCCGCCGTGGGACTTTCGGAGGATCTGGCCCGCCGCCTGGGGGTGAAGAACCGCTATGGCGGCCGGGCCGGCCTCACCCTGGAGGAACTCGACCGCCGGTGGGCCGCACGGGCCGGCACCGAACCCCGCCGGGTGGCCCGGCTCACGCCCCGGATCGCGCGGCCTCTGCGGGAGGCGGCCGAGGGCCGCCGGGACTACGGCGAGGCCGCCGGCCTCGTGGCCCAGACCGTTGCCGGACGGCCCGTGGCCCTGCGCCATCTCCTGGACCTCATCCCGCCCCCGGGTGTCGATCGGGTGCCGTCCGACCGGGTGGACGCCCGGGTGGGGGGCCACGCCTACCCGTTCTTTCTCTGCCCGATGAGCTTCGGCAGCCAGGGGGAAACCGCCTTTCGCATCTACGCCGAGGCGGGCCGGCGGCTCGGCATCCCCTGCATGAACGGCGAGGGCGGCGAACTGCCCGACCTCCTCGGCCGGTACCGGGGAGTGCGCAGTCAGCAGGTGGCCTCCGGCCGGTTCGGGGTCCACGCCGAGATGCTCAACAGCGTGGACCTGATCGAGATCAAGATCGGCCAGGGCGCGAAGCCCGGGGAAGGGGGGCATCTGCCCGGCCGGAAGGTCACGGCCAAGGTGGCCCAGGCCCGAAGCGCCACCGCGGGAATCTCCCTCATCAGCCCGTCGAACCACCACGACATCTACTCCATCGAGGACCTGGCGCAGCTCGTCGAGGAACTGCGCATGGTGAACCCGCGGGCCCGGATCGCGGTGAAGGTGCCGGTGGTCTCGGGCATCGCCACCATCGGGCTCGGCATCGCCAAGGCCGGCGCCGACATCCTGACCCTCTCGGGGTACGACGGGGGCACCGGGGCGGCCCGGCTCCACGCCCTGCGCCGGGTGGGGCTCCCCGTGGAGGTCGGGGTGGCCGAGGTGCACCGGGCGCTCGTGGAGGCCGGGCTCCGGGGCCGGGTGGAGCTGTGGGCCGACGGGGGGCTTCGCACGGCCGAAGACGCGGTGAAGTGCCTGTGCCTCGGGGCCGACCGGGTCGGGTTCGGCACCCTCGCGCTCCTGGGGATCGGCTGCATCGCCTGCCGCCGGTGCCACCTCGACCTGTGCCCCCGGGGCATCGCCACCCAGGTGGAAACCCCCGACGAGGCCGAACGCCGGGGCATCCGGGGGTTCGAGCCCCGCGACTTCGAGCGGGGCGTGGAGACCCTGACCCGGCTCCTTCGGGCCACCGGCGAGGAGATCCGGCGGATCGCGGGCTCCCTGGGGGTGCGGCGGGTCCGGGACCTGGTGGGCCGCACCGAACTCCTGGCCCAGGCCCGGGGGCTCGACCTCGTGGACCTTGCTCCCCTCCTGGAGCCGGCGGGGGCCCCGGCGGGGAGCACGTCGGGGGAGGTCACGGTGCGCCGGCCGCTTTCGTACCTGACCCGGGTCGTCACCCAGGAGGTCTGCGTGGCCCTGGAGCGGGGAGCCCAGGCCGTCGCCTACGAGGACGACCGGGTTCTTTCCTCGGACCGGGCCCTCGGCACCCACCTCGCGGGGGAAGCCGTGCGGCGCAGAGCCGCCCCGGGGGTGGCCAACCCCTGGAGGGCCCGGCTCCACCTCGGCCCGGGTTCCGTGCCCGGAAACGGCCTGGGCGCCTTCGTGGTGGAGGAGGTGGAGATCCGGGTGGAGGGCGGGAGCCAGGACGGGGTGGGCAAGGGCACCCGGGGCGGGCGGATCGTGATCCTCAAGGGCGAAAACCACGACGGCCGGGCGGTGGGGGGATGCGTCGGGAAGGGGTTCGCCTACGGGGCCCAGGCCGGGCTCTTCCTGGTCCAGGGCGACGCGGACAGCCGGTGCGGGGTGCGGCTCTCGGGGGCGGACGTGGTGATCGGGGGCCGGATGCGGGAGCCCCGGCTCGACGCTTTGGGGTTCCTGGCCGACCGGGCCAACTGCAAGGGGTTCGCCTTCGAGTACATGACCGCCGGCCGGGCCGTGGTGCTCGGGGATCCGGGCCCGTGGCTCTGCTCGGGCATGACCGGCGGGGTCGTGTACGTGCGGCTCGACCCCGCCCTCGGGCTCGACCGGGAGGCCCTGGCGCGCCGGATCGCCCGGGGGGCCTCGGTGCGGATCGAGGAGATCGGCCCCCGGGGCGAGGCCGACCTCCGGGAACTCCTGGGCGCCTACGCCGAGGAACTGCGCCGCAGCCCCTACGCGGGCGGGGAGCTCGAGGCCCGGTGGGTGGAGGGGCTCCTGGAGGACCCGGCCGGGACCTTCGTGGCCCTCCGGCCGGGGCCGGAACCCGCGGCCGCCGGGCCCGGCGCCGACTGACACGCCCGTGGACCGCGGCGCCCTGCTCCTCCTCATCCCGCCGGTGGCCAAGCCCTCGGAGCCCACGCCGGGGGCCCTGGCGCTGGCCGCCCACCTGCGGGGCCGGGGCGTCCCCGCCGCCGTGCTGGACCTGAACCTCGCGTTCCACCGGGCGATCTGGTCCCCGCCGCCCCCCGGGAAACCGCCCCCGGGCCCGGCCGGGACCCGGGCCCGGCGCGCGGC
>NZ_BAAHFQ010000097.1:0-12003 GCF_054681715.1 Deferrisoma sp. | reverse complement strand
TTCCAAGTAACTTCGGTCCACAGTCGCCGGTCTGGCGGTCTGCGGTCCCAGGGTCCAGACGGCCGCGGCGCACCGTGTGGCCGAGGCGGAAGTTATTGTCTTTGCAAACAGGCCGCGCCTCGCGGCCTACGGAGCTTCCAAGTAACTTCGGTCGTCGGTCGCCGGTCTCGCGGTCGTCGGTCCCGTGGTCCAGACGGCCCCGGCGCACCGTGTGGCCGAGGCGGAAGTTATTGTTTTTGCAAACAGGCCGCGCCCCGCGCGGCTTACGAAGCTTCCAAGTAACTTCGGTCGTCGGTCGCCGGTCTCGCGGTCGTCGGTCCCGTGGCCCAGACGGCCGCGGCGCACCGTGTGGCCGAGACGGAAGTTATTGTTTTTGCAAACAGGCCGAGCCTCGCGGCCTACGGAGCTCTCAAGAATCTTCGACCTCTCCGGCCGGGTCACCCCCGGGAAGACACCCGTTCGGCCCCGGGGAGTTCGTCCCAGATCGCCGGGTACGAGACCGAGGCCGCGTCCGCCCCGTCGACCTCGGCCCCTCCTGGGATCGCAAGCCCCAGCACCCCCAGGGCCATGGCCAGCCGGTGGTCGCCGTGGCTTTCGAAGGCGGCCGGCCGAAGCGCGGCCGGCCCGGGGATCCGGAACCCGTCCGGGGAGGTCTCCACGTCCACCCCGGCCTTGCGGAGCTCGCGGGCCAGCGTGCCGATCCGGTCGGACTCCTTGTGGCGCAGCTCCTCGGCGCCCCGCACCACCGTTTCGCCCTCGGCCCGGGCGGCCACCACGGCCAGCACCGGAAACTCGTCGATCGCCGCCGGCACCTCCCCCGGCCCCACCTCCACGCCGCGCAGCGGGCCGTGCTCGACAATCACGTCCCCCACCGGCTCCCCGCCGGCCACCCCGGTTTCCCGGAGTTCCACCGGGGCGCCCATCCGCTGGAGAAGGCGGAAAAACCCCGTCCGGGTGGGGTTGAGGCACACCCCCCGCACCCGGACCCGCGCCCCGGGCACGAGGAGCGCCGCCGCCGCCCAGAAGGCGGCCGAGGAGGGGTCGCCCGGGATCTGCCAGTCGGCGGCCCGAAGGGGGGTCCGCCCCCGGATCCCCACCCGGCTCCCCTCCCGCAGGACCTCGGCCCCCAGGGCGGCCAGCATCCGCTCGGTGTGGTCCCGGGACGGGGCGGGCTCCTCGACCCAGGTCACCCCGCGGGCGTGGAGTCCGGCGAGGAGCACCGCGCTCTTCACCTGGGCGCTCGCCACCGGCAGGGTCCAGGTGAGGGCCCGGAGGCTCCCGCCCCGGAGCACCAGCGGCGCCAGCCGGTCCTCGTCGCGGCCCAGGGCCAAGGCACCCATCTCCCGCAAGGGGTCGAGCACCCGGGCCATGGGCCGGCGCCGCAGGCTCGCGTCGCCCGTGAGAACCGAAAGGAACCCGTGGCCGGCCAGGATGCCGGCCAGGAGCCGCATCGTGGTGCCGGAGTTCCCGCAATCCACCACGTCCTCGGGCTCCCGCAGCCCCCCGATGCCCCGGCCCTCCACCACGACGACCTCCCGCTCGTCCCGGATCGACACCCCGAGGGCCTCCAGGGCCCGGCGGGTCGAGCGCAGGTCCTCGCCGGCCTGGAGCCCCCGGATCCGCGAGGCCCCTTCGGCCAGGGCGGAAAACAGGAGGGCCCGGTGGGAGATGGACTTGTCCCCCGGCACCCGCAGTTCCCGGTCGAAGGGCCCCGGAGGGGCCACCCTCACACGGTCCACAGCCGGCTCCTCCCCTCTTTGGCCCCGTGGAACAGGGTTTCCAGGGCCGCGGCGTCCCCGGTCTCGATGCGGCGGCGCACCGCCTGGAGTTCCGCCTCGAACTCCCGGATCGCCTCGGCCAGGCTCTCCCGGTTTTCGAGGCAGATGTCCCGCCACAGGGCCGGCGGGCTCCCCACCACCCGGGTCCAGTCCCGAAGGGACGGGCCGGCAAGACCCAGGGCCCGGTCGTCCAGGCGTTCCAGCACGGCCCAGGTCAGGGTGTAGGCGAGCACGTGGGGCAGGTGACTGACCCAGGCAAACACCCGGTCGTGGGCTTCGGGGTCCATCGTGACCACCCGCGCCCCCAGGCCGGTCCAAAAATCCGAGACGCGCCGCACGGCCTCCTCCGGCGCCCCCGGAAGCGGGGTCAGCACGCACGGCCGCGCGTCGAACAGCCGCGGGTCGGCCGCCTCGATCCCGGAGCGCTCGGTGCCGGCCACCGGATGCCCGCCCACGAACACCACCCCCTCGGGGAGCACCCGGCCGGCCTCGGCCACGATGGACCCCTTGGTGCTTCCCACGTCGGTCACCACCTGCCCGGGGCGAAGGGCCGGCGCCACCTCCCCCAGGAGCCGGCGCACGGCCGAAACCGGCGCCGCCAGCACGACGAGATCGGCCCCCTGGGCGGCTTCGACCGGTCCGGCGGCCGCCTCGTCCACCCACCCCCGCTCGGCGCCCATGCCCACCGCCGCGGCCCGCCGGTCCCAGGCCCGCACCCGGTACGGCAGGCCGTGGACCTTCACGGCCGCGGCGACGCTCCCGCCGATCTGGCCCAGCCCGATCACGGCCAGGGTGCCGGGGGTCATGGCCGCCCCCCCACGCCCCGCCCCACGGCCCGGGCCACGGCGGCCACCTGCTCCACCAGCCGCGCAAACCGCTCGGGCTTCAGGCTCTGGTTCCCGTCACACAGGGCGGCCTCGGGCCGGGCGTGGACCTCGATCATGAGGCCATCGGCCCCGGCCGCCACGGCCGCCCGGCTCAGGGGTTCCACGAGCTCCCAGGTGCCTGCGGCGTGGCTCGGGTCCACGAGCACCGGCAGATGGGTCTGGCTCTTGAGCACGGGCACGGCCGAGATGTCCAAGGTGTTTCGGGTGGCGGTCTCGTAGGTTCGGATGCCCCGCTCGCACAGCAGGATGCGCCGGTTCCCCTGGGCGGCCACGTACTCGGCGCTCATGAGCCACTCGGTGATCGTGGCCGCCAAGCCCCGTTTGATGAGGATCGGCTTCTCCAGGTTCCCCACCTCCTTGAGGAGGCGAAAGTTCTGCATGTTGCGGGCGCCGATCTGCACGATATCGGCGTACCGGGCCACGAGCACCGTGTCGCGGGGATCCATGAGCTCCGTGACCACCGGCAGCCCCGTGGCCTCGCGGGCCTCCGCCAGGAGCTCGAGCCCCTTCTCCCCCAGTCCCTGAAACGCGTAGGGGCTCGTGCGGGGCTTGTAGGCCCCGCCCCGCAGGCAGGTGGCCCCGGCCTCCCGGATGGCGTGGGCCGTCTCCAGGAGGAGCTGGCGGTCCTCGATGGAGCAGGGCCCGGCGATGATCTGGACCGGCCCCGGACCGAAGGTCACCCCCCCCACCTCCACCCGGGAGTCCTCGGGGTGGAACTCGCGGCTCACGAGCTTGTAGGGCTTCAGGATCGGGATGACCCGCTCGACCCCCGGCATGGACTCCAGAGGCAGGTCCCGCAGGGCCTCCTCGTCGCCGATGGCGCCGAGGATCGTGCGCTGCACCCCCTTCGACTCATGCACCGCGAACCCGAGGGCCCGCAGGGTTTGGACGAGCTGGAGGCGGTCTTCCTCTTTGTGGTCCGGTCGCAACACGATGATCATCGCGGTCCCCTTCGTGGGAAGCTGGAACGCTAGAAAGCTCTGCGGCTGGGACGCTCGCCCCCCTGCCGATCGAGGCCCCCACCCATCCCTTGGGGGCTATCCTTCCTTGAGCACGGCCGCGAAGGCCGTTTCGAACCGGTCGAGCTCCTCCGGCAGGCCCACCGTGACCCGGATCCATTCGGGCATGCCGAAACTCCGGATCGAGCGCACGATCACCCCGTGGTCGAGGAGCCGCCGGTACACGGCATCGCCGTCGCCCACCCGCACCGCCACGAAGTTGGCCTGGCTCTCCAGGTACTCGAGCCCGAGCCGGGAGAAGAAGGCGTAGAGCCGTTCCCGGCCCTCCCGGTTCACCCGGCGGGCCCGCTCGAGGTACTCCCCATCCTCCAGGGCGGCCACGGCCGCGGCCTGGGCCACGCCGTTGGCGTTGAAGGGGAGCCGCAGCCGGTTCAGATAGTCCACGAGGCCGGCCGGGGCGATGCCGTATCCCATGCGCAGGAGCGCGAGCCCGTAGGCCTTGGAGAACGTGCGCACCACGAGGAGCGGCCGATCCTCGCCCACGTACCGGGCCCCGTCCGGAAACCCCGGATCGTCGGCGTATTCGGCGTAGGCCTCGTCCAGGACGACGGCGACGTCCTCGGGCAAGGCGTTCCAGAACCGCTCCCACGCGGCGGCGGTGAACGCCGTGCCCGTGGGGTTGTTGGGGTTCCCGAGGATCACGAGCGCCGTCGCCGGCCCGACGGCCCGGGCCACGGCCTCGAGATCGACCCGGTGGTCTTTGAGCGGGACCGACCGGATGGTGCCCCCCTGGGCCCGGGCCGTGAGCTCGTAGATGCTAAACGAAGGGCTCGCGACGACCACCTCGGAGCCCGGCCGCACCAGGAGCCGCACGGCCATCTCGATCACCTCGGAGCTCCCGTTTCCGAGCACGAGGTTCTCCACCCCCACGCCCCAGCGGGCGGCCAGGGCTTCCTTGAGCCGCCGGCCGAATCCGTCGGGGTAGCGGTGCGCCTCAGCCGCGGCACGCCGGGCGGCCTCCACGGCCCGCGGCGACGGGCCCAGGGGGTTTTCGTTGCTCGCGAGCTTCACCACGCGGTCGAAGCCCCGCTCCCGCTGAAGCTCCTCGATGGGCTTCCCCGGGACGTAAGGTTCCAGCTCGCGCACGAACGGGCTCACGAGGGAGCCGAAACGGTCGGTGTCGGTCATGGGATTTTCCAAGTAACTTCTCGCTGGGACGCTGGGAGGCTAGGACGCTAGGATGCTAAAATCCTTTGTGATTCCTTCGCCAGCGGCTGTCCCACCCCGTGGGAGCGGCTGCCGTATCGGGGGCCAGAATTCAGAGGTCAGATATCAGAGAACCCCTGTCCCCTGTCCTCTGTCGTCTGTCTTCTGGCACCTGGCACCCGGCACGGGCGCCCTGTATAGCCGAAGCCGCCCCCAGACGTCCAGGCGATCCCGGGGCGACGAACCGGGTCAGGGGCTTCCCTGGGGGTAGGACCCCAGCACCTTGCGGAACCGGCAGCGGCCCCGCAGTTCGGCGATCGCGCGTTCCACCCGGGGTTCCGTGAGGTGCCCCTCCAGGTCCACGAAAAACACGTACTGCCAGGCCTCCTCGGGCATGGGCCGGGACTCGATCTTGGTGAGGTTCACCCCGTTGTCATAGAAGGGTTGGAGCATGCGGTAGAGGGCACCCACCTCGTGCCGCACCGCGAACACCAGCGAGGTCTTGTCCCGGCCGCTCGGGTCGGGCACGTCGGGGCCGATCACGAGGAACCGGGTGGTGTTGTTGGGGTTGTCCTCGATCCGGGCCTCGGCCACGGCGAGCCCGTACACCTTGGCCGCCACCTCGGCCGCGATGGCCGCGGCCCCTGGGTCCTCGGAGGCGATCTTGGCGGCCTGGGCCGTGCTTGCCGCGTCGAACACGGGCACGTCGGGCAGGTGTTCCTCGAGCCACCGGCGGCACTGGGCCACGGCGTGAGGGTGGGAGTACACCCGCTCCACGTCGGCGAGGCGCCCCGACCGGTTCAGCAGGTGGTGGGCCACCCGCAGGTACACCTCGGCCACGATTTTGAGATCGGACCGCAGGAACATGTCCAGGGTGTGGCTCACGACCCCCTCGGTGGTGTTCTCCACGGGGATCACGCCGTAGGCGGCCTTGCCCTTCTCGACCCGCTCGAACACCTCGCCGATGGTGCGGGCGGGCTCGAGCCGGGCCGACTCCCCGAACCGGCGAAGCGCCGCCTGGTGGGTGAAGGTGGCCGGAGGCCCCAGGTACGCCACGACCATCGGCGCCTCGAGGGCGAGCGACGCCGAGATGATCTCCCGCCACACGGCCCGCACCCCAGCCGCGGGGAAGGGCCCCGGGTTTTCGGCCTCGAGCCGGCGCAGGAGATCCTCCTCCCGCCCCGGGGCGTAAAACCGCGCCCCGCTCGCCCGCTTGATCTCCCCCACCTCCCGCGCGAGCTCGGCCCGGCGGTTTAGCCGTTCCAGGATCTCCCGGTCGATCCGGTCGATGGCCGAGCGCAGCTCGGCCAGGCGCTTCTTGGGATCGCTCATCTCGTCTTCCCGTCGGGTCCCCCGGCCCGCCGTGCGGCGCGGTCGAGGGCCTCCAGTTCGTCGGCCGTCAGGGGGCGCCAGCGGCCCTCGGAGAGGTCGTCGGCCCGGATCGGCCCGAAGGCCTCCCGCTCGAGATCCACCACCCTGCCCCCGAGCGCGGCCACCATCCGGCGGATCTGGCGTTTTCGGCCCCCGTGGAGGGCCAACCGGAACCGTAGCGTTTCTCCATGACGCTCCACGTCCCACACCCGGTCGGCCCGGGCGGGGCCGTCGTCGAGCCGTACCCCCCGCTCGAGGGCCCTCGGGTCGAAGCGGCCCCGCGCCTCCACCCGGTACACCTTCTCCACCCCGGACCGGGGGTGGAGGAGCCGGTGCACCAGGCCCCCGTCGTTCGTGAGGAGGAGCACACCCCGGGAATCCCGGTCGAGCCGGCCCACCGGGACCACCGAGGCCCCCAGGTCGGCCACCAGATCCATGACCGTGGCCGCGGCGTGGGGATCGGACCGGGTGGTCACGTAGCCCGGGGGTTTCCGGAGGACCACCACGATCCGCTCCGGGGGCGGCGGGATCGGCCGGCCGTCCACCTCGATCGCCTGTACGTCGGGGTTCACCCGGACCCCGAGTTCGGTCACGACCGCCCCGTCCACCCGGACCCGGCCCTGTCGGATCCACTCCTCGGCGGTTCTCCGGCTCGCGAGGCCCCGGGCCGCGATGACCTTCTGAAGCCGTTCGCCGCGGCGCTCAGGCATCTTCCGGAGGCTCCCGAGGCCCCGCCGGGCCCTCGCCGGTCTCCTCCTCGACCTCCTCGGCCAGCATCTCCTCGATCTCCTGGAGGCTGGGCAGGTCCGCGAGCGAGGTGAGCCCGAACACCTCCAGGAACTTCCGGCTCGTGCCGTACAGAAGCGGCCGGCCGGGCACGTCCTTTTTCCCCACCACCCGGACAAGCCCCTTCTCGAGGAGGGCCTTGAGCACCCCTCCGCAGTCCACGCCCCGGACCTCCTCCACCTCGGCCCGGGTGATGGGCTGGCGGTACGCCACGATGGCCAGGGTCTCGAGGGCCGCCCGGCTGAACCGCACGGGCCGGGGAATCTCGAGCCGGCCCAGGTAGGGCGCGTACTCGGCCCGGGTGCGCAGCTGGTAGCCCCCCGCCACCTCCCGGAGCTCGAGGGCGCGGCCGCCGAGGGCCTCACCGAGGGCCCCGAGCCCGTCCAGGACCTCCTGCCGGCCCAGCCCCTCCGGCGCGAACAGCTCCACGAGCTTCCCGAGCGCCACCGGCTCGGGCGACGCGAACAGAACGGCCTCCAGCACCCGGGCCACCGCTTCCCGATCCATGCCTACTCCTCCTCCACGGGAACGGCAAAGAGCCGGATCTCCCCGAACGGGCTCACCTGCACCACCCGCAGGGCCCGCAGCCGCACCAACTCCAACACCGCGAGGAACACGGTGACCACCCGGGTCCGGGTCGGCCGGGGGGGGAAGAGGTCCCGGAACGCGAGGCCCCGGCCCGGGGGACTCGCGGCGAAGAGCCCGAGCACCTCCTGCATGGCCTCTTGGATCGAGATCCGCTCCCGGGCCACGGCCTCGGCGAACGACTCCGACGCGGTGGCCAGGACCTCGCGGAACGCCAGGAGGAGCTGAAAGAAATCGGCCTCGATCGGGGCGTCGGGCCGGTCTATCTCGTCCAGGTCCGGGGAGCGAAACGTGCGGGCGAACACCTCCCGGCCGAGGAGCGGCCGCTCGGCGAGGCGCTCGGCGGCCGCCCGCATCCGCTCGTACTCCAGGAGCCGGCGCACCAGCTCGGCCCGGGGGTCCTCCCCCTCCTCTTCCTCCTCCTCGGGCCTCGGCAGGAGCATCCGCGACTTGATCTCGGCCAGGGTGGCGGCCATCACGAGAAACTCGCTCGCCACGTCGAGGTCGAGCTCCCGCATCGTGTCGAGCACCTCCAGGTACTCCTCGAGGATCCGGGCGATGGGGATGTCGTAGATGTCGTACCGGTGCTTGCGGATGAGATGGAGAAGGAGGTCCAGAGGCCCCTCGAACCCCTCGAGGCGCACCCGATACCCGGTTTCTCCGCCGACCAGGATCCCGTCGTCCCGGCTCATGGGATCCGCGCCCCCACCACCGGACCCACGTCCGGGACCACGCACCCCACGGCGTCGCCGCAGCGGGCCCCTGGCCAGACCACGCTCCCGGCCAGCCGGGCCCCCGGCGCGATCTCGGCCCCGCGTCCCACGGCACACCCGGGTCCCACACGGGCCCCGACCCCGATCCGGGCCCCCGTCCCCCGGTACCAGCGCCCCCCTTCCGTCTCCACCACCTCGCCCGGCGCCCGCGGGACCCGGCCACGGGCCAGGAGGTCCCGGTGTGCCGAGAGGTACCGCTCCACCGTCCCGAGATCGCTCCAAAAGGCGTCCGCCGGCAACACGTGGGCGAACACCGGGGCGCCCCGGGCCACCAGGTGGCGGTGCACGTCGGCGTTGATGCAGCATCTGCGGTCGGGCACGTGGTCCAGCACCTCGGGCTCCAGCACGTGGATCCCCGTGAACTCGCAGGGCCGCCCCGCCCCGGCACCCGGCGCCCGGGCGTCGAGGAACCGCACGATCCGCCCCTCCTCGTCCACCTCCAGGGGGCCACCGGCCGCGGGAGCGACCGACAGCGTGGCCAGGGCCCCGTTGGCCGCGTGTTCCCGCACCATCGCCGGGAGGTCGATCTCCTGGTAGGTGTCGGCGTTGGCCAAGACGAAGGGTTCGGGCCGCAACGTCTCCCTCCAGGGCGCAAGCGCCCCTCCCGTGCCCAGGATCTCCGGCTCGAAGCTCCAGGCGACGTCCAGCCCCCCGGGGATCCAGGGCTCCAGCCGGGCCCGCAGCACCTCGGGCAGATGGTGGAGGTTCA
Organism: Deferrisoma sp.; assembly: GCF_054681715.1. Lineage (NCBI taxonomy): Bacteria > Pseudomonadati > Thermodesulfobacteriota > Deferrisomatia > Deferrisomatales > Deferrisomataceae > Deferrisoma > Deferrisoma sp. The sequence continues at coordinate 2,949 of NZ_BAAHFQ010000097.1, read as the reverse complement.
CGATGGCCCGGCGGAGGCCCGCGGCCGCGATGAGGTCCAAAACCCGCGCCGCCAGGGGCACGTCGAAAAGGGGCCAGGCCGGCTTCGGCACCACCCGGCTCAGGGGCCGGAGTCGGGTGCCGTACCCGGCCGCCAGCACGAAGGCGTTTCGGATCCGCTCCTCGCCCACGGCTCAGGCCCCCCCCCACTCCCGCAGGACCGCCTCGAGTTCAACAGGGCTTCGCACCTTGCGGTACCGGGCACCGCTCACCCCCTTCACCCGGGCCTCGCACTCGGGCCAGGTGTCGTGGAGCCGGATCTCCCCGTCCACCCGGCTCACGTAGCAGGGGAAGGACCGATGCCCCTCGGTTCCCTCACCCCCGATCCACGCGCCATCGCCGCTTCGGAGCTCGGGCGACTCCCCCCGGGCGAAGGCCGTGGCCAGCTCGTCGCAGCGCTCGTTGAAGGGGTGGCCCCGGTGCCCCCGCACGTGCTCCCAGGTGACATCCCGGCCCTCCCCCCAGGCCAGGCGGTCCAGGGACTCCCAGAGGTCCTGGTTCAGCACGGCGCCGCCGTCGGCTTTGCGCCAACCCCTCCTCTTCCACGCGTGGATCCACCGGGAGATGCCGTCGTGGACGTACCGGGAATCGGTGACCACGTGCACCCGGGATCCGGGCCGGGTCTGCCGAAGGCCCTCGATCACCGCGGTGAGCTCCATCCGGTTGTTCGTGGTGGCCGGGTCGCGCCCCCCGATCTCCCGGACCCGGTTCCCGGGCTCCACGATCACGGCCGCCCATCCCCCCGGTCCCGGGTTGCCCAGGCACGCCCCGTCCGTGTAGATCACCGTCCGTTCGGTATCGGCCACCCTCGTCTCCCCGTTTGACACGCGTCGAACCGCCCCTCTAGGCTAGCCCGCGCCGAGGCGGCGGGCCCGAGGAACCTGGGGCCCCCACGAGGCGGTGCAGTGTATCAGCTCGGGCCCGGGCGTGCCCAGGTCCGCCTCCCCTACCAGGAGGGCTTTCCATGGCCTTTGGGTGGTTTCGGAAACGGAAAGCGGGCGCCGAGGCGTTGGCCGAGACCGGACGCAAGCTCGCCCGGCAGGGGCGGTGGGGGGAGGCCCTTTCCCACCTGGAAGCCGCGGCCCAAGCCCCGGACGCGCCCCCCGGCCTCGAAAAGGAGATCCGGGAGTGCCGAAGGGCCCTGGCCGCCCTGAACCTGGAGGAAGCGGGGGCGTGCCTCAACGCCGGCGATCCGGACCGGGCGAGGGAGCACCTGGCCCTGGCCCGGGAGTTCGGGGGCGAGGACCCCGAACTGGAGGCCCGGATCCGGGGGCTGGAGGCCCGCATCGCCCCCCGGCCCGAGGCCGAGCCGCGCCCGCAGCCGCGATTCGCGACCCCGTGTGCGTGTGCCGCCCCCTGCGCGTCGGAGCCCGATCCCCACGAACTCCCCGAAACCGGACCCGACGCGGACCTCTTCGAGTTTTACCTGGAGGCGCTCGAGCCCTCGGAACGGGCCGTTCTGGAGGGACTGGGGGATGCCTTCCGGACCGGGTTCGTGGCCCTCCAGCAGGGGGAGGCCGAGGAGGCGCGGCGCTGGCTCGAACGGGCCGAGGCCGAGCACCCGGACGCCCCCGGCGTCCACTACGCGTTCGGGGTCCTCCATCTCCTCACGGGGGAGCTCGAGGCGGCAGAGGACCGGATGCGCCAGGCGCTGGAGGCCGCCCCGGACCTCGCGCCGGCCGTGCACCACCTGGCCGACGGGCTCCGGGAAGGCGGTCGGCCCGACCGGGCGGTCGAGCTCCTCGAGGGGTGGGTTGCGGAACACCCCGGGGACGGGGTGGCCTGGCTTCGGCTGGGGGCGCTCAGGCTCGACGCCGGGGACGCCGAGGCGGCCCTGGAGGCCCTCGATCGCGCCCAGGCGGCGTTGCCCGAGGACCGGCCCGAGCCCCGACTCCTGCGGGCCCGGGCCCTGGAGGCCGTCGGCCGGACCGACGACGCGCTCCAAGCCCTGCGGGAGGTCCTGGCCCGGCGGCCCGATCTTGTGGAGGCGCTGGTGCCCCTGGGCCGGATTCTGTTGGGAAAGGGCGAGGCCCACGCCGAGCGGGCCGCCGAGGTGTTCAAGCGCTGCGCCCGCATCGACCCGGAGCGGGGGTGGTGGTACCTGCTCAGGGTCGCCGAGGCGTACCACGCCAGGGGCTGGGCCCGGGAGGCCCGGGAGATGCTCGAACTCGCGGGGGGACAACTCCCGGACGAGGCGGCCCGTGCGGAGTGGGAGCGGGTGGCCGCGACGCTAGCGGTCTAGGGGAAGCCCCGCCCGGGCCCAGTCGAACACCCCGCCCGTGTAGTTCGCCACCCAGGGGTACCCGCGGGAGTCGAGGAACCGCGCCACGGCCGCGCTGCGGGCCCCGCTCGCGCACACTACGACGATCTTCTTATCCTGGGGGATCTCCCTCAACCGGGCCGGCACCTCGTTCATCGGGATCAAGACCGCCCCCGGGATGTGCCCGCGGCGGTACTCCCCGGGGGTCCGGACGTCGAGAAGGAACACCTCGGCCCCTTCCCGGTTCAGAAGGGCCCGCACGTCCTGGGTGTCCAACGCCCGGACCTCGGCCCGGGCCCCGGCCGCGAATAGAAGCACGAGAACCCCCGAGACGACGGCCCCCCAAACTCCGCGCCCTTTCATTTCCGGCACTCCTTTCCCGCGCGAGCCCTGCAGAAACCCGCTCCGGGCCCGTATCGCCTTGGCTTCGGGGCTTGGATGCCCCGGGGCGGCCCCGGGTTACTATTAACCCGGCGTCAATACAGGCGCGCAAGGGGATCGCGAGGGCACGGGGCCTGCTTCCGGCCGTGCGTGAGTGCGGCATCCGGCTTACGCTGCATCCGGCACTCAGCCGGATGGACGGAACCACTCAGGAACTCTGGGCGTTTTCGTCAGTCCGCTTGGCTGGAAGAGTCCCAGTCGTTGGCTGAG
>NZ_BAAHFQ010000096.1:0-12271 GCF_054681715.1 Deferrisoma sp. | reverse complement strand
CCACGGTGGACGCCGACGTCGGCCCCGACGTCTCCTTCACCAACGCCGCCCGGGTGGACCACTTCTACTCCCTCCCCTCGGCCGACGACCCCACCGAGGCCGTGCGAAAGGACTACGGCACGGTCGGGCCGGTCACGGCGGAACCCCTCACCACCCAGACGGTCACGGACATCGCCGTGCTCGGGCCCGAAACCGCCTCGGTGGGCGAAACGTTCCGGTACACGATCCTCGTGCCCGCCACCCCGGTGAACGTGACCCTCTACGACGTGGAGGTCGCCGACGAGGTTCCGGCAAACGTGGTCGTGACGGCGGTGGACGTGGGCGGGGACGTGGTGGGCGACCCCGCCGGCGCCCCGTTCCACGAGGGCAACCGCGTCGGGCTGACCCTGCCGGCCGTCGCCCCGGGGGGACAGGCCCGGGTCGAGGTGGAGGTCCGGGTGAGGGACGTGCCGGAGAACGCGGACGGCGTCGTGTTCGCCAACGGGGCGCGGGCGAGCGTGCGGGACCGGTCCGGCGGGACGGTCGTCGCCACGCTCACCGCCCCGGACCACGAGGTGCGCGTGGTGGAGCCCGACCTCGTGCTCGCGAAGACCGGGCCCGAGACCGTGGACCTCCTCACGCCGGCGGAATACGTGCTTGAGATCACGAACCGGGGCACCGGGCCGGGCCGGCCCACGGAACTGCGGGACGTGCTCCCCGAGGGCATGCGCCGGAGCGAGCCCGGGGTGGCGGCCGTGGAGCGGATCCCCGCCTCGGGCGACCCGGCACCCCTGGCGCCCGGGGACTACCAGGCCGAGTACGACCCGGACACCGGAACCCTGACGCTCCGGATCCCGGACGGGGCGGCCGAACTCTTCCCGGGCGAGGGCCTCCGGGTCCGGTACCTCGCCCGCCTGGACCCCGGGAGCGCCGACGGCCTGTCCCTCACCAACACCGCGCGCATCGCGGCCTACGCGAGCGGGGTGCCCGGCGGCCCGGACGTGCGCGCGTACCGGCCGGACCCGGCGGCCGGTACGCCCGATCCCGGCGACGACCACCGGGCCGACCACACCGCGACCTCCCGGGCCCCGGTGGTGCGGGCGACCCTGGAGGTGGACGCGGCCGAGGCCTCCCCCGGAACGGCCCTCCGGTACACGGCCCGGCTTCGAAACGACGGCCCGGTGCCCGCCACCGCGGCAACCTTTGCCTGTGCCCTGCCCGGGGAGTTCGAGCCCGGGTCGGTCGTGGAACTCGCGGCCACGGCCGGCGAGACCCAGGCGCCGGGAGACGACCTCGAGGTCCGGGTCACCGGGATCGAGATCCCGGCCGGCGGAGAGGTGACGGTGTCGTGGAGCGCCCGGCTCGTGCCGGCCCTTTCGTCCGGCACCGTGGTGCGGGTGCAGGGGACCCTCGAGGTGGCCGGGTTCGAGGAGCCGTTCCTGACCGACTCGGCCGCGGCGGCCGACGACGACGGTGAGGAGACGGGGAACGAGCCGGCCGACCCGGCGGACGACGACCCCACCCTGACCCGGATCCACTCGTCCCCCCGGCTGGTGCTCCAACTCACCGCGGATACCGGCGGCCGGGCGGTGCTGCCCGGGGACACCCTGACCTACACCTTCACCCTGACGAACACCGGCGACGAGCACGCCCGGAACGTGCGCCTGCGGTCGCCGGTTCCGGCCGGCACCACCTACGTGCCCGGCAGCACCGTGCTCTCGGGCGCCCCGGTCGCGGCCGGGCGGGCCGCCGCGGACACCGCGGTGCCCGTGCCCGACGCGGCCGGCGGGTTCCCGCTGGCCGACGGGATCCCGGTCCAGGCCCCGGGCCGCCCCGAGGGCCGGGTGGAGCGGGGTGACGTGGTGCGGGTGTCGTTCCGGGTCACCCTGGACCCCGACCTGGCCAACGGGGCCGTGCTCTCGGCCCAGGGCGAGGTGCTGGGCGAGGGCGAAGGGTCCGGGCCGGCGCGGCCCGTGCCCAGCGACGACCCCGAGACCTCGGTCGATCCCGACCCCACCCAGGTGGTGGTGGGCGACGCCCCGGCCCTCGGGGCGGTCATGACCTGGGAGGCCCCCGAGGGGGTCCCCGTCTCCCCCGGCGATCCCGTGGAGTACACCGTGGTGGTGCGCAACGGGGGAGTCGCGGCGGCCCGTAACGTCCGGTTCACGAATCCCCTGCCGGCGGCCCTCGGGTACGAGGCCGGAAGCCTCACCCTCGACCCCGACGGCGACGGGGAGGCGGTCGCCCAACCCCTCGCAGACCCGGGGGCGGGGGAGGCCCTCGCGGCGGCCCTGGGGGACCTGGACCCCGGCCAGGAGGCCGTGATCCGGTTCCGGACCCGGGTCGCCCCAGACCTTCCCGCCGGAACGGTGATCGCCGTCCAGGGGACCGTGTCGGCCGACGGCGTGGCCGAGGTGGCCACCGATGCCGACCCCGACCCGGAGAACGGCCGGCAGCCGGCCCGCTTGACCGTGGGGAACGTGGCCGCCCTGGTGGCCTCGGCCCGGGCGGTGGACCTGAACGGCGGCCGGGTAGAACCCGGCGACACCCTGGAGTTCCTCCTCGAGGTCGCCAACGTGGGGGCCCGGCCGGCCGAGGCGGTTTCGGCGGTGCAGCCCACCGCCCCGGCCGGGGCGGAGTACCTGCCGGGGACCACAACCCTGAACGGCGCCGTCCAGCCCGACCCCGGGCCCGGCCGCTCCGCCCTGGACGAGGGCCTCGACCTCGGCGACCTCGGGGCCGGGGAAACCGTCGCGGTGCGGTTCCGGGCCCGGGTCACCGCGGCCCCGGGGGATGCCATCGAGACCCAGGCCACCCTCTATCGCGACGGGGCCCCGGCGGCCCTGAGCGACTCGGCCCTGGACGACGGGGTCGAGGCCGGTAACGACCCGGCCGACCCCAACGACGACGATCCGGTCCGGGTGCAGGTGGGCGCCCGGCCCTCCCTGGCCGCGCTCGCCGGGGAGGCCTGGCGCGACCTCGACCACGACGGGGCCCGGGACGCCGGCGAACCCGCGGCCGAGGGCTGGGCGGTGGAACTCCTCCAGGGCGAGACCCTGGTGGCCACGACCGCCACCGGGCCCGACGGCGCCTACGCGATCGGCGGAATCCCGCCGGGTTCCGGGTACGAGGTGCGGTTCCGGCACCCCGTCACCGGCGTGGTGTACGGCGGGGCCCGGTCGGCCTCTCCCGAGGCCGACACCCGGGAGGGCACGATCCGGGGCCTGACCCTCCGGCCCGGCGTGACGACCCCGGGGCAGAACCTGGCCCTGGACCCCTCCGGGATCGTGTACGACTCGGTGGAGCGCGTGGCCGTGGAGGGCGCGGTGGTCCGGCTCGAGGGCCCGGCCGGGTTCGACCCGGACCGCCACCTCCTCCCGGGCCAGCAGGACCAGCGCACCGGCCCGGACGGGGCGTACCGGTTCGACCTCGTGGGGGACTTCCCCGCGGGCGAGTACCGGCTCCAGGTCACCCCGCCCGGGGAGTACGTGCAGCTCTGGCCTTCGGGCATGGTGCCGCCCCGGGCCGAACCCCTCGACCCCACGGGCGGCCCGGACCCCTACCAGGTTTCCGAGGCCGAGGCGCCGCCGCCCCCGGGAGAGGACGGCCGGTACCACCCCGTACTGGCCCTCGCCCCGGGCGATCCCCCGGTGGTGAACCACCACCTTCCCGTGGACCCGTTCGTGGACGGGGCCCTGGTGGTGCGAAAGACCACCCCCGTGGCCGAGGCGAGCCGGGGCGACCTGGTGCCCTACACGATCACGGTGCGAAACACCCTGCCCACCCACCTGTCGCACATCGACCTGGTGGACCTGCTGCCCCCCGGCTTCAAGTACGTGGGCGGATCGGGCCGGGCCGACGGGAACCGGGCCGAGCCGGTGCGCGAGGGCCGGCAGGTGATCTGGAAGGACCTCAGCTTCGGGCCCGAGGAGGAGCGGGAGTTCCGGCTGGTGGCCGTTGTGGGCGCCGGCGTGGGCGAGGGCAAATACGTCAACCAGGCGTGGGCACGGCACGGGCCCGCCAACCGGGTGCTCTCGAACGTGAGCGAGGCCACGGTTAGGGTGGTGCCCGACCCCACGTTCGACTGCGCCGAGGTGATCGGTCGGGTGTTCGACGACCGCAACGCCAACAGCTACCCCGACGACGGCGAACCGGGACTTCCGGGGGTCCGGCTGGCCACGGCCCGGGGGCTCGTGGTGGAAACGGACCCCTTCGGCCGGTTCCACCTGGCCTGCGTGGCGGTGCCCGACGAGCGGGCCGGCTCCAACTTCGTGCTCAAGGTGGACGAAACCTCCCTGCCCCTGGGCTACCGGCCCACCTCCGAGAACCCCCGGGTGGTCCGCCTCACCCGCGGCAAGGCGGTCAAGGTGAACTTCGGGGCCGCGATCCACCGGATCGTGCGGCTCGAGGTGGCCGAGGCGGGCTTCGAGCCCGGCACCGACCGGCCCGGGCCGGAGTGGCAGGTCGCCCTGGCCGAGACCCTCGAGGCGCTTCGCCAGGGGCCGGCGGAGTTGCTGGTGGCCTACCTGGCCCGGGACGACGAGGCGCCGGAACTCGTGCGGGCCCGGCTCGGGGCCGTGGCCGAGCGGGTGGGCCGGGCGTGGCAGGAACGCGGGGAGCCCTACCCCCTCGTGATCCACCGGGAAACCGCGAAGGTCCGGCCGCTGGAGCCCGGGCGGCCGCTTCGGCCGTTCGCCCTGAGCGCCGACGGTGACCCCGACCGGCCCCGCATCGCCTACCCGGTGTGGGACCAGAGGGAGTGCGAACTCGCCCTGGCCCGCCACGACATCCAGATGCGCTACGATCCCCTGCGGGCGGAAAAGCGGCTCAACGTCACCGCCTGGCCCTCCCCGGCCCGCCCGGGCGAACCGGTGCGGTTCGCCGCCTACTGGAACTACGGCGCCTGGGTGCGGGGGGCCGAGGTGCGGATCTTCCGGGACGGCGATTCCCCGCGGGCCGAGCCCCTGGCGGTGGCGCCCGTGGGGGCCGACGGCCTGGCCACCTGGGTGCCCCCCGCCGGGGCCGGCCCCCGGGTGCGCTACGTGCTGCGGGTGCGGGACGGGGCCGGTCGGTTCGACGAGACCGAACCCCAGGAACTCCAACTCTCCGCGGCCGCGGGGGCGGCCGATCCGGGGGAGGCCGGGCTTTTCCGGGGCTACGGGGAAAACCGGATCGCGGTGGACACGAGCCCCGTCGAGGGCGGCACGGTGACGGTGAACGGCCGCGGCCTCGCGCCCGACCGGATCGTCCGGTTCATGGGCCGGTCCGTGCCCACCGACCCCAACGGGGACTTCGTCCACGAGGAGATCGTGCCGGCCGGGCCCCACGAGATCCGCCTGCGGCTCCCCGGGCCCGACGGCGGCGAGGCCGAGTACCGCCGGACCCTCTACATTCCCCAAAACGGCTGGTTCCTCGTGGGGATCGCCGACCTCACGGTGGGCCAGAGCCGGGGCACCGGCCCCATCGAACTCGTGACCGCCGACGACGACGCCGAGCGCAAGATCACCGACCCCACCGGCCGGGTGGCGTTCTACCTCAAGGGCAAGATCCGGGGCGACGTGCTCCTCACGGCCAGCCTCGACACCGGGGAGGGCAAGCTGGAGGACCTCTTGTCGAACCTGGACGACCGGGATCCGCGCCAGCTCCTTCGCCGCCTGGACCCGGACCGGTACTACCCGGTGTACGGGGACGACAGCACCACCACCGAGGACGCCCCCACCCAGGGCCGGCTTTACGTGCGGCTGGAGCAGGGGGAGTCCCACGTGCTGTGGGGGAACTTCCACGCCACCCAGACCGAGACCGAACTGGCCCAGGTCGAGCGGAGCCTCTACGGGGCCAAGCTCCACTGGGTGTCGGACGCCACCACCTCGTTCGGCGAGCGCCGGATCACGGTGGACGGGTTCGCGGCCGATCCCGGCACCCTTTACGCCCGGGACGAGTTTCGGGGCACGGGCGGGTCGCTGTACTACCTGCGGCACCAGAACATCACCGTGGGCTCCGAGAAGGTGCGGGTGGAGGTGCGCGACCGGGACACCGGGCAGGTGCTCCACCTGACCCGGCTCGCGCCCGACCAGGACTACGAGATCGACCCGATCCAGGGCCGCATCGTGCTGACCGAGCCCCTGCCCTCCACCGCCCCCGACGGGTTCGCGGTGCGCGACCGGGACCTCGCCGGGAACCCGGTGTACCTGGTGGTGGCCTACGAGTACCCGCCCACCGGCGTGGACACGGACGAACTGGCCACCGGCGGCCGGGTGTCGGCCTGGGTCACCGAGCGGCTCCGGGTGGGGGTGAGCGGGAGCCGGCAGGACACGACCGGCGAAATCCGCGACCTGGTGGGCGCCGACGTCACCCTGCGCCACTCCGCCGGCACCTACGTGAAGGCCGAGGTGAGCCGGAGCCGCGGCCCCGGGGGCGACGAGAGCGGCTCGCCCGACGGCGGGTTCACCTTCGGGGGCGGCGCCGTCGCGGCCCCGGGCGACACCGAGGCCTCGGCCGGTCGGGTCGAGGTGGCCCTGGACTTCGCCGACGTGGATCCCGAGGGGCCCGCCGGGAAGGCCACGGCCTACTGGGAACTCCGGGAGGCCGGGTTCGCGGCGCCGGGCCGGCAGACCGCCCGCGACACCACCGAGTGGGGCGTGGCGGCGGATATCTCCCTCTCGGAGACCTCGGGCCTGCGGGCCGAGCACGACGCCCGGGAGGAGGCCGGCGGGGAGTCGAGCTGGGTGACCCGCGCCGACCTTACCCAGCGGATCGCCGAGCGGTGGCTGGCCACGGTGGGCCTGGGCCGGGACGAGCGCCGGGGCGGCACGGGCCAGGCCGACACCCGGGGGGTGCGCTCGGACCTCGCCGGCCAGCTCGAGTACGCCCACCCGGCCGGGTGGGCCCTGTACGGGTTCGCCCAGACCACGGTGGAGCGCACGGGCGACCGGCTCGACAACGACCGCCAGGGGGTGGGCGGCCGGGCCCGGATCGGCGAACGGCTCACGCTCTCGGCCGAGGCCTCCGGCGGCGACGGCGGGTTCGGGGGCACGGCCCAGGCCGACTACGCCGTGACCGACCGCACGCAGCTCTACCTGAGCTACCAACTCACCACCGACCGGACCGACGGGGGCTCGGGGGCGCGGCAGGGGAACCTCACCACCGGCGGCCGGACCCGGTTCACGGACACGACGAGCCTCTACGCCGAGGAACGGCTCACCCACGGGGACGCCCGGTCGGGCCTCACCCACGCCTTCGGGGTGGACTTCGCCCCGGACGAGGCCTGGGCCTTCGGGTTCGGCGCCGAGGTGGGCACGCTGGAGGAGCGAAACGCCGGGCGGCTCGACCGCAGGGCGGCCACGGTGAGCGCCGGCTACCGCCGGGAGGGGGTCAAGGCCTCGTCGTCCATCGAGGCCCGCCGGGACGAGTCGGACGCCGAGACCCGCACCACCTGGCTCATGCGAAACGGGCTCACGTACCGGCTGGACGACGACTGGCAGCTGCTCACCAAGTACAGCTTCTCGGTGAGCCGGAGCAGCCGCGGCGAGTTCTACGACGGCGACTTCCGGGAACTCGTGGTGGGGTTCGCGTACCGGCCGGTGCGCCACGACCGCCTGAACGCCCTGGTCAAATACACCTTCTTCGAGGACCTCCCCTCCCCCGGCCAATTGGCCGTGGAGAACAGCCAAGCCGCGTTCTCCCAGCGAAGCCACGTGTTCTCGGCCGACGCCACCTACGACCTGGTGCGGTGGCTTTCGGTGGGGGGCAAGTACGGGCTACGGCTCGGGGAGATCCGGCCCGAACGGGACCGGGGCGAGTGGTTCTCGAGCACGGCCCACCTGGCCGTGCTGCGGACCGACCTCCACCTGGTGCGGCGGTGGGATGTTCTGGTGGAGGGCCGATGGCTCCACGTCGAGGAGGCCCGGGACACGCGCCGGGGCGCCCTGGCGGCGCTCTACCGCCACGTGGGCCGGAACCTCAAGTTCGGGGTGGGGTACAACTTCACCGACTTCTCGGACGACCTGACCGACCTCTCCTACGACGACCGGGGTTGGTTCGTGAACCTGGTCGGCAAGTTCTAGCCCGTCCTCCCGGGGTGGCGCGCCGGGCCGTGGGATGCCCCTGCCTTCTTTGGTACCCTATGGGGCTTTCCTAAAAGGAGGAGCGCGATGGGCGAGCCGTTTCCCGTCACCGCCCGGATCGAGGTGCGCTGGCGCGACATCGATCCCCTGGGCCACGTGAACAACGCGGTCTATTTCACCTACTTCGAGATCGCCCGGGCCCGGTTCTACGAGGAGGTACTGGACGCCCGGGGCATCGAGGACATCGACTTCCTGGTGGCGTCGATCCGGTGCGACTACCTCTCGCCGGTGGTGTACGGCGAGGCGGTCACCGTGGGGATCCGGGTGGAGTGGGTCGGCCGCACGAGCTGGGCCTTCGCCTACGAGGCCCGGGCCGGCGACGGTCGGGTGGTGGCCCGGGCCGAGAGCGTGCAGGTGCGCTTCGACCACGCGGCCGGCCGCCCCAAGCCGTTGGACGCTGACTGGCTCGCCCGGGTCGCCAAGGCCCAGGGCGCGATGCCCCCACCGAAGCCGGATCCGTGCGGACGTTAGGACGTGCGGACGGGAGGACGGGAAACCGTGCGGACGCTAGGACGTGCGGACGGCTGAACTGCCGTGGGTCGCAGGTCGTGGGTCGTAGGTCGCAGGTCGTAACAGCCGGACGACCGACGACGAACGACCTGCGACCCACGGAGGTTCACTCGACGAACGGCAGTCCCCCGATTCCCGGCCGTCGGGCGTCCTACCGTCCTACCGTCCTACCGTCTCACCGTCCCAACGTCCTACCGTCCCAACGTCCGCCGGCGGAAACCGCATGGCCGCCATGAACCGGTCGCGGAACGCGGGGAGTCCGGCGAGCCCCAGGTGCTCGAGGGAGCGCACGGCGCGGCGCAGCCGCCCCCGGGCCCCGGCGTCGCGGAGGAGGGCCTCGCAGCCCCCCTGGCTCGTGTTGCCGGCGAACTCCACCCGGTCCGCCAGGCCCGGGGGCAAAAGCCCGATGCGCTCCAGGCCCCCGGGCCAGAGGTGAAGGCCGAACCCGCCGGCCAGCACCACCCGCCCGAGGTCCTCCGGCCCCAGGCCGGCCGCGTCCAGCAGGCAGTCCACCGCGGCCCGGATGGCCCCCTTGGCGAGCTGCACCTGCCGCACGTCGGCCTGGGTCAGGAACACCCCGTCGGCCAGATGCACCGCGGGCTTGCCCTCGTACTCCCCCAGGCGATCCCGCAGGGCGGCCGGCCCGGCGTACTCCCCCGGCCGGAGCACCCGGCCCCTCGTGTCGATCACCCCCCGGTCGAGGAGCACCGCCACGGCGTCCAAGAGACCGCTACCGCAGATCCCCCGGGCCGGTCCCCCCCCGATCACCTCCACGGTCAGGTCCCGGCCGTCCCAGCCCACCCGCTCGATGGCGCCCGCGGCGGCCCGCATGCCGAACCGGATGCCCATGCCCTCGAAGGCCGGCCCGGCCGCGGCCGAGGTCACGAGCCGGCGCACCCCCGTCGTCAGGGCCACCTCGCCGTTCGTGCCCACGTCCAGGAAGAGTTCCGGCCGCCGGGCTCGGAAGAACCCGGTGACCCAAAGGCCCACGGTCACGTCGCTTCCCACGAAGGCGTGGGCCACCGGGGGCAGGTAGAGCCGGGCGGCCGGGTTGGCCCCGAGGCCCCAGGGCCGAAGCGACCGGGCCGCCCCGGTGCGCAGCCGGTGGCGAAACGGCGCGTGGCCCAGGGGGGATGGGTCCTCGCCCACGGCCAGGTGGAGCATGGTGGTGTTGCCCCCCACGACCATCTCCAGGATCTCCTCGGGCTCCACCCCGGCCTCGCGGCAGCAGCCCGCCACGAGGTCCCGCACGGCCGAGCGCACCGCGTCCCGAAGGGCCCGCAGGCCCTCCGGCCGGCTCCCCACGAGGATCCGGCTCACCACGTCGTGGCCGAACCGGGTCTGGGGGTTCCGCCCGCTCCCCACGGCCAGCCGCTCCCCGGAGGACAGGTCGAGGAGCGACACGACCAGCGTGGTCGTACCGAGATCGAGGGCCACCCCCCGGGGCCGCCACGCCGCCTCCCACCGGGAGAGCGGCCGGGGCCGCCCCCGGCCGAACCGAACGGCCCACCCGTCTGCGGCCCGGAACACCCGGACCGCGGGCCGCACGGGGGCGCCGTCCCCTCCCGCCGCGGCCACGACCCGGAGATCCGACTCCGGAGGGCGGGCCGGCTCGACGCGCCAGCCGTCTTCCGGCGCGAGCCGGCAGGCCAGGCGGACGCCGTCGGCCGCCTCGGCCGCCGAGAGCTTCTCGTGGGGAGTGGCCGGCACCTCGTCCGCGGCCCGGACCCGCACCCGGCACCTCCCGCACACGCCCTTCCCCCCGCAGGGCGCCTCCAGGTCGATCCCGGCCCGGCGAAGCGCGTCCAACAGGCTCTCGCCCCGGCGAAACGCGATCCGGCGTTCGCCGGGGGTCCAAACGAACTCGGGCATGGGGTGCTCCTTGCAAGCAACTTTCTGCTGGGACGCTGGGAGGCTGGGACGCTAGGACGCCAAAATCCTTTGTGATTCCAGCGGCAACGGCTCTCCCAACCCGTGGGAGCGGCTGCCGTATCGGGGGCCAGGATTCAGAGGTCAGAGGTCAGGGAACCCCCTGTCCTCTGTCCTCTGTCATCCGTCCACCGACCCCCGCCACGGAATCGGCTTGCAGGTTTCGGGCCCTGGGGGAGTTCCGCGGCCCAGAGGCCGCGGCCCGGCAAACGCCAAAAATTTTGCCGCAAACCCTTTTTCCCTTTTCCTCCCGTGCCGCCAAACATTTTGCGTCTTTGAACAGGGGCCGGCCCGACCTCCGAACCGGGCCTGTAGCATTTTTCCAAGTCGTATCCATGGGTTGCCGAACAAAGCCTCCTTTTCCCGGATCGGGGGCACGGCCCTTGCTCACCCTGCGGCCGAACATCCATCCCCCCACCCCCTAGGAGGTTTGTCATGCCCGACTCTCGAACCCCCTCCACCCGGCCGTACGACCCGGTCACCTTCTGGGTGTCGGCCGCCGTCACCGTGGCCTTCGTGCTGTGGGCCGTGGTGGCGCCCACGTCGTTTTCCAACACGATCAACGCGGTGTTCTCCTGGACGACCACCCAGTGGGGCTGGCTCTACCTGCTCACGGCCTTCCTCCTGGTGGTGGCCTCGTTCCTGCTTCTCGTCACCGACTTCGGGAGCATGCGCCTCGGCAAACCCGACGACCGGCCGGAGTTTTCCAACTTCTCCTGGTTCGCCATGCTCTTCGGCGCGGCCATCGCCGCGGGCATCATCTTCTGGGGCCCGGCCGAGCCGGCCTACCACTACATGACGCCCCCGCCCTACTTCGGCGGCGAACCCAAAACGACCGAGGCCGCCGCCAACGCGATGACCCAGTCGTTCTTCCACTGGGGGCTTTCGGCCTGGGCCATCTATCTCATGCTCACCGTGCCCCTGGCCCACGCCTGCTACACCAAGAACCTGCCGTTCCGGTTCTCCAGCGCCTTCTACTATGTGCTGGGCGACCGGATCTTCGGAACCTGGGGCAAGGTCCTCGACATCTTCGCCGTGTTCGCCACCCTGGGCGGCCTGGCCACCACCACGGGCCTCGTGGCCCTGCAGATGAAGAGCGGCATCCAGTTTGCCTACGGGTTCGACGTGGGCACCGTGGGCACCTACGTGATCATCGGACTCCTCACCGCCGTGTTCACCCTGGCCGTGTACACCGGCCTCGAGAAGGGCGTGAAGCTGCTGGCCGACTGGCGCATGTACGCCACGATCGTGGTATGGCTCTTCGTGTTCCTGGTGGGCCCGACCCGGTACTTCATGGACCTGTTCACCAACAGCCTCGGCCAGTACCTCCAGAACTTCCTCGGCCTGAGCCTCTACACCGAGCCCGGGGTCGCCGAGAAGTGGACCGGCGCCTGGACCGTGTTTTACTGGGCCTGGTGGATGAGCTGGGCGCCCTTCGTGGCCATGTTCATCGCCCGGATCTCCAAGGGCCGCACCATCCGCCAGACCGTGGCCGCCACCCTGATCCTGCCCACCCTGGCCGACTTCCTGTGGTACGCCGTGATCGGCGGGGCCGGGATCCACTGGGACGTGACCCAGACCATCACCGACCACGGGGTGGAGAGCGCGATTTTCGCCATCGCCCAGCACCTGCCCCTGACCCAGGTGCTCACCGTGGGGCTCGTGGTGCTCGTGGGCGTGTTCGTGCTGACCAGCGCCAACTCCGCGGCCATGGCCCTGGCCATGTTCGT